>DASWDV010000144.1:0-12765 GCA_036395075.1 Gemmatimonadaceae bacterium
CTACCAGCGACCGGTGTGGTGCACGTTCCGCTGGTAATCGATGCCGCCGAGCTCCACGAAATCGGTGCAGTGGCGAATCGCACATCGTACTTCGCCGGTTGACCCATCCCATCATCAACCTGCGTAAAGGAAAGCGCTGCCGTCACATCGGTCATGGCTCCGACGGTGAGATCGGAAACCGCGGTTGGCTTCTCCGCTATCGGTGCGTCGGTATTCGCCGCCGAACATACGGCAAGAACCGGAAAAGCGAGTAGCCATCCCCATCTGCGTGCCATGCGTGCGCCTTCCAATATGTATGACATAGGAATCTACTCCTTTCCGTTCGAGATTTTTCGCGTCAGAACATCGTTCGTTGCGTGCCGCGAAATAAAAAAAGCCACCCGCGGCACCGACGATCAGTCGGATTCGCTGGCGGCTCGGCTGGCATGGCGGTGATCCGCTACAGCCCCGTGGCTCTGTGCCACCGTCTTTCGACGGCTTTACTCTGGGCAGCGTTGGTGCTCTTGTGTCGCTGTCATGCAGCATGCCACGTGCAACTTCCAGGGCATGGTTTGCCTCTCATAAATCAGACGCTTTCGCTGCGCGCCGGTCACGCCAATCGCGCCAGAAAGCGCTCATTCTTATAGGCGATTTCGGGATCACATGTTCCAAACGGACGAAGTTGGCTTCGGGAGTTACGTGCGGTGCCCAACCCGTTAAGAACTTCGATCCTGTTTCTCGAGGGAAAAACTCAGAGCACCCAGCTTGGCCCAAGTGCGAGCAAATACAAGCCGACGATCACGGCCAGCGCGACGACGACTCCCGACATAAGCAGAAAGAGCGCCGCGATAGAGACTAATCGGGAAGTCGGTCTCGCTCTGAAGAAAAGCGCGCACCCTGAGAAGAGCCACAAAGCAAAAGCCGCCGCTGGCACAATCCACGACCGCACTCCGAGGAGAGCTGCGGCCAAAGCGATCGCACCGCTCCCCCCACCTACCGCGGCCAATCTCCGCGGAGCGAATCCGCGGGCTTCCGCCGCTAAAACCGAGAAAACGTTCTCGTCCGGATGGCGCAACGGCTTGGTGGCTACCTGAGAATATTCCACACTACGCTCCTTGAGCCGAAGTTTGAATGTCCTGGTCGCAGAACGCTTCCGACTTTCGCTTGCCCATGCTGGCCGACGATGGACGGGGGGATTCGACGGACGGGGTGGGATTCGAACCCACGGTACGCTATTAACGTACACACACTTTCCAGGCGTGCGCCTTAAACCACTCGGCCACCCGTCCCAACATCGTATCTGAGCAGACGGACAGGGAGAGATTCGAACTCTCGATACCGGGTTCACCGGTATGCCGGTTTTCGAGACCGGTGCCTTCAACCACTCGGCCACCTGTCCAGCAGCCTCGCAAGTTATCGGGCCAAAGATGGTACTTCAACCCGCTCGAATCGTGTCGATGACCCCTACACGTCAGCGCGACGCACGACGGGGCGGTATCTACCGAACCGGCAAATCCAGCCGCGCACTGGAGATCACCGTTGTCGAGGGCTCTCTGCTTGGCGTCAGGTACGGACTGTCGACGTTCGATATCTCGAGACGAATCTTGTGGCTCCCTGCGACCCGCCAGTAGTTGCCATATGTTGGAATCACGATCGTGCGATGACCTATGTCGACACCCACGCCAGCATCGATCGTATAAGTGCCGCGCGTGATGAGATACTCGGTGGGACCGCCTTCCTCGATCAGTCTCACGTTGAGTTGCACTCGATGGCCCGTGACGAAAGCGTCCAACGTCACGGTCGGCTGGCCGGCAATGGTGAGGTCACCACCGCCCGAGAGCTGCTTCGCCTTCACCTGATAGCTTGCGTAGCTACTGCTTACATAGGCAGAGGTCGGCGGAATCTCGGTGTAGGGTTTGAGCTCCTCCGCGCCCTCCATCACGAATGGATCCCACGTGATTCCGCTTTGCGCGAAGGTCACCGGATTTACAAGTGTAAGCGGTGCGTTGCTCCAGGTCTTCGATACCGTCGATGTCCATAGCTGATCCCAGCTGTCGACAACAAGTACGTTGCTCGCCGAGAACGCTTCGCTGCGCGGCCGGGTGAGCGCGGCGTAAATCCTGGGGGCAGGTGGTGTGACTCCCTTCAAATAGGCTGCGAGCCACGGCCGGATCAGATCGAGCACGTAATCGACTTCTCCCGTCTTGTTGCTCGCGCGCGGGTGCCCGATGTCACCGAAGTAGGATGTGATTGGGTAGCCCGGCTCAACGCTGTTGATCGCGAGCAGCATCCGCTTTGCCTCAGGGAGCGGAAAGAGATCGTCGGTGAATCCCTGAACCTGGAATATCGGGATCCGATTGTGCACGACGTCGTTCCAGAAATCCTGCTGCCAGTAAATAGAGCGATAGCCGGCGACGCCATCCCTGATTTGCAGCCATACAGGATCGAGCGAATTGGGCTCGGTCGTATTGAGCCACGCGTGCCACGCAATGAAGTAATCGGGGTAGTTCGGATACGGGCGAGCAGCATCCTCCCTGATTCCCGATGCGTAGAGACCATTGACGAAACTCAGCTTCAGGCCGCCGAAGCCGTCGATCGATGCGTTCGGTCTTCCATTCGGAAGCAGCGAATAGAACAGATCCGTCCACGGCGCTATCGGGGCGATTGCCACTATGTGAACGGTCTTCGTGCCGGACGGAGTCGGGAAAGTCGGCTTCACCAGCGCAAGCCACGAATGACCGCCACCATAGGATGCGCCGGTGATGGCGACGTGGGCTGGATCCAGATTGCAGTTCGGGTCGTCCATCACTCTGCCGATCATGCTGCGCATGTCAGCGATCTCGAGATTGAGGTCCGACAGATTGACCTGTCCCCACGATTCGCCAAACCCGCGCGTCGAGTATCGAAGAACCGCGTAACCATCAGCTAGAAGCTTTGTCGCAATGTCGCCAGAGCTGCTTTTGCTTCCGGCATAGCCGTGGATGAGAGTCACCAGCGGAAACGGACCTGTTCCGGCGGGGATCTGTAGTCGCGCGTCGAGCGAGGTCTGATCCGCCTCGGTTACGAGATATCCATCGTAGGTTGCGCCCGAACTAGTTGCCGTCTGGCAGGCCAACGGCGGTACTGGCGCACCCGCGAACGCACCACTCGGCCTATACGTGTCAGGGCCGAACGGATACGTGGAGGGGGGTCCTTCGTCCGATCTCGCGGTCGACGGGGAACGAATCGCTTGCGGCTGTGGACCGGTTTGATCTGACTGACACGCAGCCACGAGCGCTAACAGGCTGATGACGCCGAGGCGCTTCATTGGGGACTCGCAGTTGAAGGCTTGTTGCGTTTACTGCAAACTCCGTCCCTTTCCGATCAGTTGTTTCTCAGGATTCCCCGGTTGGCTTGAGCGCGCGATTATCTCGCTGAGCTTGAAAGAATTCCTCAATCAATCGCGCGCATTCCTCGGCAAGGACGCCGGCGCGGACTTCAGGTCGATGATTGAGCCTCGGATGACGAAGCAGATCACCGACCGAGCCGGCCATGCCCGCCTTTTCGTCCCATGCGCCGAACACGACGCGCTTCATGCGCGACAGCAGGATGGCACCCGCACACATCGCGCACGGCTCGAGGGTCACGTATATCGTGCAATCATCGAGTCGCCAGCTATCGAGCTTCGACGACGCCTCGCGAATTGCCAGGAGCTCGGCGTGGGCAGTGGGATCCTGATCTCGAACGGTCCGGTTTGTGGCGGCGGCAAGGATCGACCCATTGCGCACGATGACCGCGCCGATCGGAACTTCGTTGCGTTTTACCGCTTCGCGCGCGAGATCCAACGCGTTTCGGATGTACTGTTCATCCGCCGCCAGCCCCGTCGCGAGGCCAAGGCTCGGTCTCTCCTGATGGCTATCTAGCTGCAACGGCCGGCTCGTTTGCCTTTCGGAATGTGAGCTCTCCTTTCGGATCGCGATCGACTACGATGTGATCCCCCTCGCTGAACTTTCCCTCCAGAACGGCGAGGGCAAGTGGATTCTGGAGCAGCCGTTGAATCGCCCGCTTGAGAGGACGTGCTCCGAACGCAGGGTCGTAGCCTTCTGTGGCCAACACTTCGCGGGCGGCCGGCGTCAACTCGAAGGTGAGCTTTCTGTCGCCCATCAACTTCTCGAGTCTGCCAAGCTGGAGATCGATGATGTGTTCGATTTGCGCCTTGCCAAGCGGTCGGAAAATGATGATGTCGTCGACCCGATTGAGAAACTCCGGGCGAAAGTGCTGTCGCAGCGCGCTGGTGACCTGGGCTTCGATGACAGCACGGTCGTCGCCGGCGTGCTCCAGGATGTAAGAGCTCCCGATGTTGGAAGTCATGATGATGACGGTGTTCCGGAAATCCACGGTGCGCCCCTGTGAATCCGTGAGCCGTCCATCGTCGAGGATCTGGAGGAGGATGTTGAAGACATCGGGATGCGCCTTCTCGATCTCGTCAAACAGAACCACGGAGTAAGGCCGTCGCCGCACCGCTTCCGTGAGCTGCCCCCCCTCCTCAAATCCAATGTATCCTGGGGGCGCGCCGATGAGGCGAGCGACAGCGTGCTTCTCCATGTACTCCGACATGTCGATCCGAACCATTGCTTGCTCGTTGTCGAACAGGAATTCCGCCAGGGCGCGAGCGGTTTCGGTTTTACCCACCCCCGTCGGCCCTAGAAAAATGAAGGAGCCGATCGGACGATTCGGATCCTGAAGCCCGGCGCGCGATCGCCGTACCGCGTTCGCAACGGCGTTTACGGCTTCGTCTTGTCCGACGACGCGCCGCGCAAGCTCGTTCTCAAGCTTGGTCAGACGCTCGCGCTCGCCCTCCATCATCTTCGCAACCGGAATTCCGGTCCAGCGCGCGACGATCTCCGCGACATCCTCGGCGGTGACCTCCTCTTTGAGGAAACGAGCGCCTCCACCCTGCTTGCTCGCGAGGCGTTGCTCCGCCTCGTGCATTTGCCGCTCGAGTTCCGGGATCTGGCCGTAAGTGATCTCGGCGGCTTTTTGCAGGTCGCCAGCCCGTGTCGCGCGCTCAGCGTCGGTGCGGGCCTGCTCGATCTGCTGCTTGATCTTGCCGACCGCACCGAGGGTCTCCTTCTCCTGCTGCCACTGAGCTTTCATTGCGCCCGATTTCTCGCGCAGTTCGGCGAGCTCGCGCTCCAGGGCTGAGAGGCGTTCGCGCGAGGGCTTGTCCTTTTCCTTCTGGAGGGCCTGGCGCTCGATCTCGAGCTGAGTGATGCGGCGCTCGACTTCATCGATTTCCTGTGGCATCGAGTCAATCTCGATGCGCAAGCGAGAGGCGGCCTCATCGATAAGGTCGATCGCCTTGTCAGGAAGGAAACGGTCGCCGATGTAGCGGTTCGAGAGGGTCGCCGCCGCGACGATCGCGCCGTCGGTGATTCGAACCGCATGGTGCGACTCGTACCGCTCTTTTAGCCCGCGAAGAATCGCGATGGTGCTCTCGACGCTCGGCTCTCCGACGTAAACCGGCTGGAACCGACGCTCCAGCGCGGCATCCTTCTCGACGTTTTTGCGGTATTCGTCGAGCGTGGTCGCTCCCACCACACGAAGCTCACCGCGCGCAAGCATCGGCTTCAGCATGTTACCCGCGTCCATCGACCCTTCTGCCTTTCCGGCGCCGACGATCGTATGCATTTCATCGATGAATACGATGAACAGGCCTTCGCCCTCGGTGATCTCTTTCAGAACGGCCTTGAGGCGCTCCTCGAATTCGCCGCGAAATTTCGCGCCGGCGATGAGCGCTCCGAGGTCGAGCGCGACGAGCCTCTTGTTTTTCAAGCCTTCGGGTACGTCACCATTGGTGATGCGCTGCGCGAGGCCCTCGGCGATCGCTGTCTTTCCGACGCCCGGCTCTCCAATCAGCACCGGGTTGTTCTTGGTGCGGCGCGACAACACCTGAATCACGCGACGGATCTCTTCGTCGCGGCCGATGACCGGATCCAGCTTCCCTTTTCGAGCTGCATCGGTCAGGTCGCGGGTGTAGCGTTGGAGGGCCTGGTACTGATTCTCGGGAGTCTGGTCCGTGACGCGATGCGAGCCGCGCACGGACTGGAGCGCCTCGAGCAGCGCGGCGTGCGTAGCTCCCACGCCAGTCAGAAGATTTCGGCTCTCGGTACCCTTGACGTCGGACAGGGCGAGCAGGAAATGCTCGGTTGATACGAACTCATCGCCCAGGTCCCGCGCGTCCGCTTCGGCCTTGTCGAAGACCTGGTTCAGCTCTCGCGACAGCGTTGGCTGAGCGCTGGACTGCTTCGGATAGCGCGCCATCTCGCGACCAACGGCTTCGCGCAGCTGCGCGACACTTACGCCGAGCTTCTGGAGAATCGGAACGACGATCCCTTCGTCCTGGGTGAGAAGCGCGAGCAGCAGATGCAGGTCGTAGACGAGTGGATTTCCCGCTCGCCGCGCGAGCTCGATTGCTTCGTTGAGCGCGTCGGTCGCCTTTACTGTGAGGCGGTCTGGATTGATCATTCTTGTACCGGGTTGATTACTGCGGGCGGGTCAGCGGTGCAACGGGGGTGCCGCATAAAACCCGCCAACATGGCACACCACACGTACAAAAAGAGAGAGACGCGCCCCGACTATGTCAGGACGCGTCTCGAAAAGTCAGGCTACTATTTTCTGACGATCATCTTTTTGACGAGGGGCTTCCCATCGACTTCGAGTCGATAGAGGTAAATGCCCGACGCAACATCGTCTCCCGTCTGTGAGTACTTCCCATCCCAGTACGCCACGTACTGGCCACACGTCAACAGCTGACTTTCCAGCGGCTCGCCACCCGCCGCGTTCCCGACACCGCCCTGCAGAACCGGCACAGCAACCTGCTGGGCCAACAAATTGTAAATCCGCAGACTAACGCGGTGCTGACGTCCAGAGTCCGTGCATCCCTGTGCGTCTCCAACGACGAATGGGATGTGGGTATCCAGATTGACCGGGTTCGGAAAGTTCTGCAAAAGTTGCGACCCGGCGCCTTGTCCTCCGCCGGTCTGGGTTAAAGGTCCCTGAGCCGCCGAACGACTTGGCATGAACGCGCCGAGCACGAGCACTAACAACAGCGCCCGCCACAGGTGCTTCATGTGATCTCCAATGCTGACGAAAAAGGGTCTCTAGACTCTAGCTCCTACAAAAGTGGACATGTGTTCTCTAGGCGCGAACTTACGAATGAGCTCCGGAAGTGTCAAGCAAAACTCCACCTGTTTCCCTCAAAATTCTGCCGTCGCCCCTCCTCTCGGTGATGCCTTTTCGATCGCAGAACTCGAGGAATGGAATCAGATACTTCCGCGAAAGTCCGAGCACATCTCTAAGCTGCGCCGGCGTATAGGCTTGTCCGGTCATCAGCCCACCCCTGAGTCGCGCAATCATCGCGTCGAGCACACGTCGGTCGTAGTAGCGATCCGCCTCCACTTGAACGATTCGCTCCTGCCGCTCCAGGAAACGAAGCAACGCAGGAACCGCGCTGCCATAGCGTGACACCAGGTCACCAACGCTTGGCGGCTCCTGGCGTCCTGCGCAAATATCATGCGCCAAGCGGTCGCTCGATTGTAGATCCGAAATGCTTGGAACTGGCACCCAGCCGGTCCTGCGGATGAGCGGTCCGTACACATCGATATCGCCGCCTTGCTCGAGCTCGCGGATCGAAATGTCAGCGAGCTCTTCATCGACACGCAAAGTCTCCCTCAGGGTTCGCGCCGGGACACCAAGGGCGAGGGGAGATTTGATCTCGTATTCTGCGACGATTCGACGAACGGTTGCCATTACTTCTTCGACAATTCGAGAAGAAAAAAGGTTGTGCGGCCCGGCGCGCGTTTCGCTTCCCGCGACCAGATCTTTCGCTTCAGCTGGGCTACAGCCGATGCGAACAGAAAGTTCGGCGAGGCGCGCGCCGCGGACGCCTTCCGCGTCGAGGATGAAGCGAAGTCGTGCGGACGCGCTGGTCGACAGTGTCTCGAGCGTGTCAGTCCACGCACGCGGCAACGCGCGACGACGGGCGTACGGATCGATCACGACTCCTCCGCCGATCGTCCGCATCGGAGCAGGAAGCCGCAGTACGAAACGATCTCCGCCGCGCACTACGAGCGGCGAATCAGTAGTTATGCGCGCGAGAGCGGGCGAACTTGCGCCACCAAGGGCGGCCAAGGAAACAATTCGGCCGCCGACTTCCGACGCGCCAGCGTGTACGCGAACTCGGGTGCGCGGAGTTAGGCTAGCCGCGGCTGTGGCGTCGAGTGCGATCACGGCCTCGATCAACGAAGTTGGCCGCCAATGGCGGTCGCGCACCAACACCGAACCGCGCGGCACTTCAGGCACATCCAGTCCGGCAAGAGCCACCGCGGCGCGACCGCCCGCGAGCGCGTTGTCTGCAGACCGTCCGTGCTGCTCGATCTTGCGAACCCTGGCCTCTTTTCCTGAAGGAAGGACGAACACGCTTGCGTCGGCGGGCAGTGCTCCACTCCAGACTGTGCCCGTCACCACAGTGCCTGTTCCCTTTACGGTGAACGCGCGATCGACCGGCATCCGAAAGAGATCGTCACTCGCGCGCGCTTTACCCTCGAAGAGACTCTCGCGAAGGACACGGCGGAGCTCGTCCAGACCGAGACCAGTCCGACTGGAGCAATTCACCAGCTTCAGTTCCTCTCGCGAACCTGAGTCGAACAATGCCAATACGTCGCTTCTCGCCAGCGCAATCCACTCGTTGTCGACCAGATCGCACTTCGTCAGCGCAACGACAATTCGCGGAATCTGCAGCAGGCGGAGAATCAAGAGGTGCTCTCGCGTCTGCGGCATCACTCCTTCATCCGCGGCCACGACGAGCAGCCCCAGGTCGATTCCGCTGGCGCCGACGAGCATGCTCCGCACAAAGTCTTCGTGACCCGGAACATCGACGACTCCGACCGTGCCAACGCCGTCGAGCGAGAGCGGCGCGAAGCCAAGGTCGATCGTGATGCCGCGGCGCTTCTCTTCGGGAAGCCGATCGGTGTCGACGCCCGTCAAGGCTTTGACGAGAGCCGTCTTGCCATGATCGATGTGCCCGGCCGTACCGATGATCACGCCGCGCTCCAACGCTCATGCTCCCAAACCGCGAATGCACGAAGAGGGCGGTCGTCCGCCATGTGCGCGCTGAGAAACTCGCGCAGCAAGCGCTGATGGGACCTCGCTTCGGCATCGCTCAGATGCACCGACTCGCCACCCTCGAGCCAGCTCCGAATCGCTGCTCTAGCAGTCGATGGCAATCTCCGGCCACCGGGAGCAAGCTTGGCGCAGGATGCGCACACGACTCCTCCCGACGAATGCGAGAACATTGCGTCCCCAGCATCACGGACCGGCGCGTGGCATAGCGCGCAGCTAGCGAGCTCGGGGGTAAACCCGAGCACGGCGACAATGCGCCAGCCCGCGGCAAGTCCGTCTTCGATCGTATGCTCCGGCGCGGAGCGAGCGATCCGATCGAGTGCGTCCGCTACGGTATCGTATAGCTGTGGGTTCGCCTCTTCGCCCGTGAAACGCAGCGCAAGCTCGGCGATCGTCGACGCGGCGGTGAAACGGCCAACATCCTCGGCCAGCTCACTACGAGTGCGCGTGATCTCGAATCCGGAAAGATTATGGAGCTCGCGATTCGGCTTGACGTACAATTGCGCGGAACCTTCGGCGAACAAATCGAGCGCCGTGCCATAGCGACCACGGGACTTCCTGGCCCCTCTTGCAAGCGCGGACTGAACGCCCGCGTCCCGCGTCAGGAGGCGAATGATTCGTGAGCTCTCGAGGTAATCGAAGGCGTGAAGAACGATCGCATCCGTAACGAGCAGTGTCATGCTGAGAATGTAACATGCGGCAATGGCCGCATCACTTCAGGACGTGCCAATCAGAATAGAGTAGACATGCGCGCTCCAACGAGAATGGTGCGTCGTGGCGCATTGAAGTGAAGGACATCCTCGTACCGCTTGTCGAGAGCGTTTTCCAGCCGAGCGTTCAGCGTTAATCCGCCCTTGCCGGTAGGCGCGAGCTCATAATCGGCAGAAAGGTCCAGCTTGGTGTAGGCGGGCAACGTGACAGTCGGCGCGGGGAATTGGGCAAAGTCGACATCCGGTCGTTTGCCGACGACGCTCAACGCGGCGCCAACGCTTATTCCGCGTGGCTGGACGTACGACAGGACCACGCTTCCAGAATGCGTGGGTCGCCTTATGAGCGCGTCACCAACGCGCTCGCTTCCCGCGTATGCGGGATCCACTGCCGCGACGCGGGGATTGACTACCGTATAGCTCGCTGTACCGCGCCACTTGGTTGCGGGCGATAACTGCAGCTCGCCCTCGTATCCGTTCGAAGTGGCTGCCGTCAGGTTGGCGTAGCTGCCCTTGTAATCAGGGGGCGCGCCGTTGACGTATTGGATCAAATCGGCAAACCGCTGCGCAAAATAGCCGACGCTCACGCGTACCAGCTCGGGGCGAAAACTCGAGATCACGCCGATCTCCGCCGACCTTATCCTCTCGGGTCGCAAGCCCGGACTGCCGACCGTATAGAGCGTCGGTCGAATCTGATTGAACGCGGGCGAGTTGAACGCGGTGCTGAGCGAAGCTCGAATTCTCAGTGCGGGAACAACGCCAGCGTTTGCACCAACTCGATACGTCCTGAAGCTGCCGTAGTCGGAGTTGTCGTCGACACGACCGCTAAGCGTGTACGAAAATACGTCGGCGGGATTGCCAACCAGCTCGGAGTAGTACGCGGCGTTGTGGCGTGATGCGTCGAACGAATCCGTCGGCGTGGTCGGTCCTCCCACTGCGCCAGCAGTGTTGAGGCTATTCTCGTGCTCGTTCTCGTACGTGCCTCCAATTGTAAGAGCCGCGTTCGCAGGAAGAAAATAAGCCAGACGACCTTCGACATTTCGGCGGTAGCCGCGCGATTTGAACGCGGAATGCTGCGGAGTTGGCGAACCGAACGGGACAGCAATGTCCTCTGTCAGATCCGACACGTCGTTACTTCCCGCCAGCAAGCGAGCCTGAAGATTGGCGCCGAGGTTGCGTCCGCCGTCGAAGCCAACAGTCAGGCGGTGTTGGACGCGGTACGAATTGCTATCCACGGGCTGGCCGGTGAAATCGGTCGGGTAGTGAAACTCGGCGGCGCTGTAACGAGCGGACACCCTTGCATCACCCAATGGGCTCTGTGCCAAAGTGAGTGCCGAGCTCAACGTCCCGTTCCGGTATTGGTTGTTGAACGGAAGAATGCCGTTCGTCGAGTGGCGCGCGGCCCCGGCCGAGAACGCCCCGACCGCATTTGAGCCCGATGCATTGGCGTCGAGGTCGACGGAGCGATATGTCCCGCCACGAACGCCAAGCGATGCACGGCCCTGACCAGTGCCGCGGCGCGTAAAGATCTGAACGATTCCCGCTACGGCGTCGGCGCCGTACAGAACGCTCGCGGGTCCTCTCACTATTTCGATGCGGTCGATGTTATCGGTCGTGAGGTGGCTGAAGTCAAAAAATCCACCCGGAGCGTTCACGGACACTCCATCGATCAGAACTTTGGTGTAGCGACTCTCTCCGCCCCTCAGGAAGAGCGAGGTCACTGCTCCGTAGGATCCGCTCTGAACGAGCATTGCTCCGGGAACTTCGCGAAGCGCGTCGGAGACCCTTGTCACTCCGCGCGCGCGAAGATCATCGCCGGAAAGAATCGTCACCGCCTGTGACAGAGTGTTCGCCGGGCGGGGGACTTTCGAGGCTGAGACGACAACCGTTCCGAGCTGCGCGGTGTCGGGAGCTTGTGCAAGCACGTCGTGACTAACCGAGATGACAATTGCGGAAGTCAGCGCGAGGAGAGTGGATTTGGATTTCATCGATTTATTTCGGTGAGGGGTCGTCAATCGTGGTTACCGAGTCGCAGGGGGCGGCGGAGGGGAACGAGGGCCGGTGCGCCCACCGCCGGGTCGCGCGTGATCACCAGCGGCCACCCATAGATCGACTCGAGGCGGTCAGCGCGCATTACCTCGGCGGGCGATCCTCTCGTCGCGACTTTTCCGTGGTCGAGCACGACGATGCTGTCGGCGAAGCGAGCAACGAGGTTGAGCTGGTGGCTGACGAGCAGCACCGCCAGGCCCGAGCTGGCCAGCGACGACAACAGCTCGAAGATCGCCATCTCGTGCGCGACATCGAGAAAGGTCGTTGGCTCGTCGAGCACGAGGGCGGGAGTTTTCTGCGCAAGGGCGCGGGCGATGCGGACGCGCTGCCATTCGCCGCCGGAAAGCGCGTCGGTGTCGCGATCTGACAAATCGACGATGCCCGCTTGGGACAGCGCCTCGTCGACTGCGAGCCGATCGTTTCCCGACGGCGCTCGCCACAAGCCAAGATGCGGATAGCGTCCCAACGCGACGTACTCGCGCACCTGAACCGGAAAGGTGGCTTCTTCTCGCTGCGGAACGACAGCGACGTTCAGTGCAAGGTCGCCGTAAGAGATCCCGCGCACGTCACGCCCGTCGATCGCGGCAGACCCTCCAGTGATGTCGGCGCGACGCAGCAGTGCGCGCACAATCGAGCTCTTACCCGATCCATTGGGTCCTGCCAGCGCCGTGAGTTGTCCCCGCGCGCTCACGAAGCTCACTCCATCGACCGCGTTCACCGGGGCGCCAGGATACCGGACCACAACGTCGCTGAACTCGATCATGCCGTCCGCCGGAGCTGCACGAGAAAGAACGGAACTCCGACGAGCGCCGTGATCGCGCCTAGCGGCAGCTCGGTGGGAGCGGCGACGGTACGCGCGGCGAGATCG
>DASWDV010000145.1:0-3189 GCA_036395075.1 Gemmatimonadaceae bacterium
GGCTTGAGCTCCCCGCGCAGCCATCGCTCCACTTCGTCGAGATCACTGAGCGACAGCGTTTCGACATCCAGCAGCAGATTGTAGTAGCCGCGCTGCCCCTTTTTCGGCAGCGAGATTCCCACCTTGTACGCCGCTTCCACCGCACGTGCGGCGCTGTCTTCTACCAGGTACTCGCCGAGCGATTCCGGTTTGTTGTTCACGACGCGCACCACCTGATACTTTTTGCCGAGGACATCGTACTTGAGAATGACGTCCCACTCGAAGGCTGCCTTGATGTCGTCGAACCACCGCCCCGACGACCACCGCTCGAGTCGGTAGTGGAGACGCGCCGGAAATCCGTTCGCGAGCAGATCGCGCATTGAAGCATCGGAAAGCAAACCCGCCGACGACACATACGGCGGCTCCTCCGCCCACGCGTTCTGCAACGGCGGCAACACCTCGAGCCGCACCTTCTGCGCGCCGAGCGGCGACCTGGTTGCCGATACAATCAGCAAACCGAGGAGAATCCTCAGCCTCACCGAGACTCCAGGCCATGCCCGACCACCTGATGTGCCAGCGGCATCATCAGAACCTTCGGTGCAGTCGGAGAAACACGTTCGCTGGCTCCTTCGGGCTCGACACGGCTTTTGCGGCGTACACGCCGATGATTCCAAAATCAATCCCGAGCCCCACGTCAGTCCTGAACGTTCCGAATCGTGGGAAGCTGTTGTTGGAGTACTGAAGCGTTCCCGATGGCTGGCCTACGAGCCAGCCACGTCCTGCATCCACGAACGCCACCGCCGTCGGCTGTACCGTGAAGCCGATGCCTCGCAGTCGGATCGGTCGCGCGTTGAGAAAATCAAGGAACGACGAATGGATCTCGTTCCGGTACTCGAGCTGCGCAAGCGCGACGCGCTCGCACTGCGCCGGATTTCCCGGCGGTGGCGCACCTCCGTCGCTGCACTGCGACACGTCGAGAGTTCCCGGTTCGTACTTCCTGAAATCGAATCCTGGCACGGTTCCGATTCCGCCAACCGAAAATCGCCGCTCGAGCGGGAGCGGATCACCGTGAAGCCAGCCGCCCAGCACCAACCTTCCATTGAGGACCGTCGTCGGCGAAAGCCTGTTGTAGCGACGCAGGTCGACCAGCCCGCGACCGTACGTCACATCCGGGGAAACGATCGTGCGCGCCAGTGGTGATGTTGGTCCGACATCGGTCATGCGTCCCGTGCCACGCTCGTATTCGGCGAGGATCAGCCAACCCGTCGACGGATTCTCCTGGTCGTTCCGGGTATCGACCTTCGCCCGCGCGACGCCGAGGTGAAATCGTCCGGCGTCGACGATCGGGTTCGCGCGCCACGCCTTGCCGTTCCCGAACACTGAGAACACCTTCCGCGCGCTAACCGAGCTCCAGCGCTCATCACTCCAGTCGACGTCAATGCTGCTGCGCGCGCTCATGTTGAACGTCGCCGTCGCCTTCGATCCGTGCCGATTGAAATAGTCACGGAAATCGCGGTGGCCAAAAAACGCGGCGAGCCCTGCGTCGGGATCGGGCAGCTGCCACGTCTCGACCGGCGCAACCACGTCGTACGACGAGACGCCCAGCCCGTAACCTCGGCCATGGCCGACGCGCATCTGCGCCACGATCCGATGGCCGAGATTCTGGTCGTCCCAGTGAAAAGTGTCAGCGCTCCTGATAATGCCGAACACCGATGCATTGAGGTCAGCCGCGCCAATGCTGTCATGGAAAATGGGCCCCACGAAAACCGGGAGCCCTTCGACGCGGTTGTAGGTCTTACCGGAGCTGAGGACCAAACCGCTGCTTCGACTCGTTCTCGACCACAAGCCAAGCCTCGCGGCCGCGGTGTCGCTCATTACCGTGTCGACTTTCTGCGCGGTCGCGACCAAGGGGATCGCGCAGCCGAGGATGATGCAGGCCGCCCGGATTCTGCTGGCTTTATTCGTCATGTGGCCTTCACACCCCTGGTCGCGTTGATGCCGAGTCGCTTCATCCGCCGGTAAAGGTTCGGTCTGTCGGTCTGTAGTCTTCGCGCCGCGTCGGCCACATTGCCGCCCGCCTCTGCGAGCGCTCGTGCAATCACGCTCCGCTCAAAGGTGTCGAGCCTGTCGGCCAGAGAAGTCGGACCCCGCGCGATGGAGTCTCTCGCCTCGCTTCCGCCGATGCGCTCGTGCGCCTGCGTTGGCGTAGTAACAGGAAGAGCGGCTTCGTCCTCGCGATCGACGATCAGAACGTCCTCCACCTGTTGTCCCGTGATCTCCGCACCTGGATGCAGGATAGCTAGTCGCTCGACGATGTTCGCGAGCTCGCGAACGTTGCCGGGCCACGGGTAGTCCCGCAGTAGATGCAAAGCATCACTCCTCCAGCGGGGTTTGGCCTGTCCGCTCCGCTGGAGGAACTGCTCCGAGAAATGGTCCACCAGTTCGAGGATATCGTCACCGCGCTCCCGGAGCGGCGGAATGGCGAGCGGGATTACTTGCAGCCTGAAATACAGGTCCTCGCGAAATGCGCCGGACCGCACGGCACGCTGGAGGTCGTGATTGGTCGCCGAAATGATGCGCACATCGGTTCGAATCACCTTGTTGCCGCCAACGCGCTGGATCTCCTTGGCCTCGATCGCGCGAAGCAGTTTCGCCTGCGCGTCGGGTCCAAGATCCCCAACTTCATCCAGGAACAGCGTGCCCCGATGCGCCAGCTCGAAGCGTCCGACTCGCATCTGCGTCGCCCCGGTGAACGCGCCCCGCTCGTGACCGAACATCTCGCTCTCCACCAGATCGCGCGGAATTGCCGCGCAATTCACCCTTACGAACGGCTTCTCACGCCGGGCGCTTGCGTCGTGAATGGCGCTGGCGACCAGCTCTTTTCCCGTTCCCGATTCTCCGGTGATGAGCACTCGCGCGTCGGTCGGCGCGACCCGCGCGATCATCTGGCGCACCGCATTCATCGCGCTGCTTTTGCCCACCATTTGTCCACCGAAACCCAGCTCGGCCCGCAACGCGCGCGCGACACGGCGTGTCTGCCTCAGCTCCAGCGCCGACGAGACAGCCAGTAGCACCCCTTCTGGTGTAAGCGGCTTCTCCAGAAAGTTGAACGCGCCCAGCTTCGTCGCTTTCACGGCGTCCGCGAGTCCCGCGCGCCCACTCATCATGATCACGGGCAGATCCGGAGCGACGTCGCGGAGTCTTCCGAGC
>DASWDV010000146.1:0-3272 GCA_036395075.1 Gemmatimonadaceae bacterium
CGAGCCGCCGATGAATCCGCGGGTGATCAGCCAGCCACTCGGCGGCAATCTTCTGGCCGCCACTGTGATCGGCGGCAGTGCGCCAGACTCTTGGTACGAGACGGCGCCACGCAACGTTTCGTCCTGGCGGACGCGGATCGAATCCGTCCGGACTGGATTTGCGGAGGATTGGCTGACGCGTCTCGCTCCGGCGTTCGAGGCATCCGGCAGAGCGAAAGAGAGACTAGAGGCGGCGAGCCGCGGCCGCGGCATTGTCGTAACGACGGGTCAACAGCCCGGCCTCTTCGGTGGACCGGTCTACACGTTATCCAAGGCACTCAGCGCACTCGCACTCGCTGACGCACTCGAAGAAGCGGCAGGCGTCCCAGTCGCGCCGGTATTTTGGGCAGCCACTGACGACACCGACTTCAAGGAAGCAAGCAGCACCTCGATTGCGATTACAGGTGGCGCGCAGCTTCTTCGCATCGACCATCCCGAATCACTCGGCCGCACGATGGCGTCGATGCCGTTGGGCGACGTATCCGCACAACTGGAGGCGCTGACGCGTGCAGCAGGTTCGACAATCGATATTCAGCCCATCGATCTTCTGCGGCGATTCTATACCAACAGAGAGACGATAGGATCTGCGTACGTCTCGTTTCTGCGGGTGTTGCTTGCGCCACTCGGGGTCGCGGTAATCGATGCGTCCCACCCAGCGACTCGCGCTGCGGCCAAGCCGATATTGATCGACGCGCTGCACAAGGCGGCAGACATCGCGACGAAAGTGGCGGAACGGGATCGGGACATTGAGCAGGCCGGATTCGCGCTTCAGGTTCCAGATGTGAAAGGACTCTCCCTGGTTTTCAGCTCCGGATCCGGCGGTCGCAAACGAATTCCGATCAAGTCAGCCGCGAAGAGCTCCGGGTCAGACGACATGGGCCCGAATGTGCTGCTTCGTCCCGTCGTCGAGCGCGCGATACTGCCGACCGTTACATACATCGGCGGTCCGGCGGAGATCGCATATTTCGCCCAGATAGCTCCGATCGCTGGCGTCCTCGGTGTCCCGCGGCCCATGATCGTTCCGCGGTGGTCATGCACGATTATCGAGCCACACGTGGAAAGAATCCTGGAGAAGTTGCATCTCCTGCCAGAAGACCTGCGCGATCCACACGAAGTCGAGTCAGGGGTCGCGCGTGCGCGCTTGCCAAAGTCAGTGCTCGAGGAGCTCAACGCGACCCGGGCATTTCTCGAGGAGCGGCTCGAAGCGTTGAGTGACGCAGTCGCCGAAGGGCGGGCGCCGGTAAGCCCGGCAGTTACTGGCGGTTTGCGCGCAAATCTTATGCGTCGTCTCGATAGATTCGAGCGACGTTTGATCGCTTCCGTAAAGAAGCAGCACGCCGAGACGATGCAGGAGATCGGCACCGCGCGCGGCTCGCTGTATCCGTTCGGGAAGCCACAGGAGAGAGGCCTCAACTTCGTGCCCTTTCTGGCGCGATATGGCCCAGCGCTGCGCGATGAAATGCTCCTCCACGCAAGACGTCACGCGAACAGCCTGGTTGGCGGGAGCAACGCGTCCGGAGAGCTGCAGGAAACTGCGAGTGCTCGAGGCGGATCGTGATCGAGCGGAACAAGGTGGACGGACTGGGTCGTTCACCTCCTGATTTTCTTCCACCCGACGCCGATGAAGTAGTAGAGGCAACTCCCCCGATAGAGCGTAGGGATACGCCGCGTACGATGGCTGCGGAGGGCGATCGATTCCGAGGCGCAGCATTTCTCGTCGGCTCTGGAATTCTTCTCAGTCGTCTGGCAGGACTTATCCGGCAAACCATGATGGCGCGCTATCTGGGAGCCGGGCTGGCGGCCGATGCCTTCAACGCGGCGTTCCGCATTCCGAACCTTCTTCAGAATTTGTTTGGCGAGGGTGTGCTCTCGGCGTCGTTCATTCCAGAGTATGCGGGCCTGCTCGGTAAAGGAGATGACAAGGAGGCGACGCGTCTAGCTGGCGCAATCGCAGGCATGTTGGCGCTCGTGGCATCCATCATCGTTCTGCTCGGCGTTATCACTGCACCATGGCTCGTCGCAATCATCGCCAACGGCTTCACGGGCGAGAAGCGGGAGCTCACGGTGCGCCTGACCAGAATCCTCTTTCCTGGCGCCGGACTCTTGGTTTTCTCGGCGTGGTGCCTCGGGATCCTCAATAGCCACCGTCGCTTTTTCATGTCTTACACGGCTCCGGTTCTCTGGAACTTTGCGATGGTGGCAACGCTGGTTTTCTTCCATGCGGGACGCAGCGACGTGCAGCTCGCGATCTATCTGGCGTACGGCTCGGTCCTCGGGAGCGCTCTGCAGTTCGGAATTCAACTTCCGCAGGTGTTGTCGCTCGCCCCAGGCGTCAGACCACGACTCACAGCTGCAGGCGAGAGCGTGCGTAACGTATTCCGCAACTTCACGCCCGCATTCGTGGGGCGCGGAGTCGTACAGCTCAGTGCATACGTGGATGCGTGGCTCGCCAGCTATCTCGGGAACGGCGCCGTCTCGTCGTTCACATATGCGCAAACGATCTACGTGCTGCCGATCAGCCTTTTCGGGATGGCAATCTCCGCCGCCGAATTGCCAACGATGTCGCGAGCGACGGGTACGAGCGCCGAAATCGGCGCGTATCTGCGCGGCCGCCTCACCGCGGGACTCGACCGCATCGCCTACTTCATTGTGCCCAGCGCCGTCGCCTTCCTAGCGTTGGGCGACTTGATCGTCCACGTTCTGCTCGAGAGCGGAAAATTCCAGCGGGGGAATACGATTTGGGTGTGGCAGATCTTGATCGGGTCCACGGTCGGAATATTGGCTTCGACGATGGGTCGCCTGTACTCATCGACGTTCTACGCAATGCGCGACACGCGAACGCCGCTCCGTTACGCCATCGTGCGTGTGGTGCTAACTACGGTACTCGGGTATTTCTTTGCGCTGATTCTGCCGGGCCTGCTCGGGCTGGATCGCAAGCTGGGCGCGGCCGGTCTTACCGCGTCAGCGGGCCTGGCCGGATGGGTGGAATTTTATCTCTTGCGACGGGAAATGGATAAACGCATTGGACGAACGAGACTCGTACCGGCACGAATGGCGCGACTGTGGGGCGCTGCGATTTGCGGTGCAATGCCTCCCTGGGCATTCAAGCTCGTTGCCGATCGTGCCACACCGCTTTTGTCCGCGCATGAGAGCGCCATCCATTCCAAGCTGGTCGCGCTGATTCTTCTCGTCGTGTATGGCCTGACGTACCTGGCACTAACCAACGCATTTGG
>DASWDV010000147.1:0-8692 GCA_036395075.1 Gemmatimonadaceae bacterium
ATCGTAGGGAAGGGAGTCGGTCGCTGGAAGACCATGCCGACGTGGCGGCGAACGGCGATCGGGCTGCTTCCCTCGCCATAAATCGGCGTCCCCAGAATCTCGACTGCTCCATCGACGCGCGCGCCGGGCACTGTCTCGTGCATGCGATTGAAACAGCGAAGGAGCGTCGACTTGCCGCAGCCCGAAGGACCGATGATGGCGGTTACCATCACTTGAGGAATCGACACCGACACGTCCTTGACGGCGGCGCTGTTGCCAAAGTATGCGGACAGGCCGTGCGTCACGATGCATGGCGTCCCCTTGTCCGAAGCGACGCTCGGCTCCGCGGCGCGTACCTGCACGGTGGGAGCGACGCGCCGGGCCTGCATGTCGCGAAACACTTCAGTCGACTGGAGCACCGAACCGTGACCGCGTAGCGAATCGCGCCGCAATGCTGATTATCAAAACGATAGTTATCAGTACGAGAGCGCCCGCCCACGCCTGCCGGTGCCACTCGTCGTAGGGACTAATCGCGTAAGTGAAAATCTGGAGTGGGAGCGCGGCAATCGGCTGGCGCAAGGCTGTCGACCAGAACTGGTTGCCAAAGGCTGTGAAGAGGAGCGGCGCGGTCTCGCCGGCGATTCGAGCGACCGCAACCAGGGCTCCCGTCGCGATGCCGGCGAGTGCGGTGCGGAGAATAACCGATATCGATGTCCGCCATTTTGGATAGCCGAGGGCGAGTGCTGCCTCGCGCAGCGAAGTTGGGACTATGCTCAGCATTTCTTCAGTGGTGCGTGTGACGAGGGGGATCATCATCGCGCCGAGGGCCACTCCGCCCGCGAGAGCGGAAAAATGACCGATCGGCCGCACGAGGACCTCCCAGGCGAAAATCCCGATCACGATCGATGGAAGTCCATTGAGTACGTCGGACAGGAAGCGAACCGTGTAAGCGAGCGCAGTAGTGCGCTTCTCCGCGAGGTAAAGGCCGCCACCGATTCCAATCGGCAACCCGACGGCGCTGGCTATTCCGATGAGCACGAGCGTCCCGATAATGGCGTTCGCCATTCCACCGCCGGGTTCACCGACGGGCCTGGGCATGTGCGTGAAGAAATCCAGCGACAGGGATGATGCTCCCTTCTGAACGAGGTGCGCGAGAATCAGCAACATTGGCAGCGTAGCCAGAATCGCCGCGAAGTATGTGAGACCTATCATGGCACCGCTCACCAGGTGCCGATTGCGCGCTGTCCTCATTTCGCTCGGCTCCGAGCCACGCTCCACACCAGCCAGCGCGCCACGGCATTGACGATGAGAGTAATGACAAAGAGAATCGCGCCGACAGCCATGAGTGCCGAGACGTGCAGGTCGTTGGTTGCTTCGCTGAACTCGTTGGCGATCAGGGAGGCCATCGTGTAGCCGGGAGCGAACAGCGACGCTGAAATCTCGGGCCTGTTTCCAATGACCATTGTGACCGCCATCGTTTCTCCAAGGGCTCGTCCAAGCCCGAGCATGATGCCACCAATGATGCCAGACCTCGCGTAGGGGATCACCGCGTCGCGGATCATCTCCCATCGCGTCGCGCCGAGCGCGAGCGCAGCCTCACGCTGCGACCGAGGGACGGCCATCAGCACCTCGCGCGACACGGCTGATATGTAGGGAAGCGCCATGATGGCGAGTACCACTCCTGCGGCTAGCATGCTGGGGCCGTATGCCGGTCCGGAGAAAAATGGAGTCGCGCCGAGGTGCAGCCTGTCGCGAAGGAAGGGCATCGCGTGCTCGCGCAGCAGCGGGATCAGAACGAAAATGCCCCACAAGCCATAAACAACGCTCGGAATGGCGGCGAGCAGGTCGACGAGAAATCCGACCGGTTGCCGCAGCCAGGTCGGTGAGAATTCAGACAGAAAAATCGCGACACCGATCGCGAGCGGCGTGGCAATGACGAGCGCGACAGCGGACGACACAAGGGTTCCAAACAACGCCGGCGCCGCGCCGAACGAGCCACCTGCGACATCCCAGCTGCTCGATGTGACCATCGACAAGCCGAGCTTCGCGAACGCAGGCCATGCGGCGGCAAAGACTGCCACCGCTATAGAGACCACGAGCACTGGAACCGTAAGGGCGCAAGCGGCAGTGATTATCCCATAAACCCGGTCGCCGACCGCCGAGGCCTCGATGCGAAGTCGACGGCGGTCCTTCTCGAGCCAGCGCGCCGGAAGCGCGGTCACTTCGCTCCGGCTACGTCAATCGTGGCGAGCTTTGCTTTCACTTTGGATGCCATAACCGCGGGCAACGGCGCGTAATCGAGTGATGACGCTTCCGCCTCGCCACCCGTCAGCGCCCAATTGAGGAAGTCGACAAGCTTCTTGCCCTTGACGGCATCTGGCTGATGTTGGTAGACGAGAATCCAGGTGAACGAGGAAATCGGATATGAATCGGCGCCAGGGCCGTCGACGATCGAGATTCTGTAATCAGTGTTCGCTGGAAGGGTCTGAGCAACGCCAGCGGCGGCGGCGGTGACGGCTGCCACCGATGCCTGAACCATTTTGCCGGACTTGTTCCTGATCGCAGCGGTGGGAAGGTGGTTCTGCTTCGCGTATGCCAGCTCGATGTAGCCGACGGCGCCCGGAGTCTGCTTCACCTGACCGGCGACTCCTTCATTTCCCTTCGCGCCGAGGCCAACGGGCCATTTCACTTCTTTACCCTTGCCGACGCTCGCCTTCCACGCGGGAACCGCCGTGCTCAGGTAATCGGTGAAGATGTAGGTCGTCCCGCTGCCGTCGGACCGATGCACGACGAGGATATCGCTCGCTGGCAGCGCGACTCCCGGATTCAGAGACGTGATCCGGCTGTCGTTCCATTTCGTGATTTTACCGGAGAAGATGTCGGCGATTGCCTGCGGTGTAAGATTGAGTGACGCGTTGACGCCGGGCACGTTGTAGGTGATCACATCGGCGCCCAGCACCGTCGGTATGTGGAGGACCGGACCGCCCTTCGCTTTGCTGAGCTCGTCATCGCTCATCGGGCTGTCAGAAGCACCGAAGTCGACCGTCTGCTCCTGGAGCTGCCTGATTCCGCCGCCCGAGCCAATCGACTGGTAGTTGATCTTTACGCCGGTGCGCTGCGCGTACTCCGAAAACCACTTTGAATAGATGGGATATGGAAAGGTGGCGCCCGCTCCGGTGAGATCGACCGATCCGCTTGTGGAAGCGCTCGACGATGCGGTGCCGGAATTGTTCGCGCCTTCCTTGCCGCAGGCGACGGCAAACAACATGAGGGCGGCGATCTGGATGGCTCTCATTGAACGGCTCCTTTTTGTTTTTGGCGATGCGCCTACTGCAGGAAAAATAGAACCGCCCCGGAACGGTCATGACAAACGTCAGGTAACGACATTGTCACAACCTCTCCGAGGCGGTAAGGTGCGGTTGATCGTTAGCGCTAGAAGTTCGCCACCATGTGCAGGAAATACGTTTTGGTTGCCGCGGCGATCGCTCCGGAGTGCGGAGTCTGTTCCTGGTAGTCGAGTGAAATCGCCGACTTCTTGTTCAGATCGAGGGTCAGTCCGCCGATGATCGTGTTGATGTAGGCGTCAGTGTCGGTGTTCGGCTTGAACCGGTCCCAACGGGCGATCAGCCCGAGCGGGAACGTAGACTTGTCGCTGAGGAGTTGGAACGGCTTGATGGTCGCGAATCCGGCGATGAGGCGTCCGGTGCTATCTACCTCGACGCGCGGCGACACGATCGTATTTGCTCCGGTCTCTCTTGCGTCCTTACGGGTGTCCCATTCAGCGCCCGCCGAGAACCGCGGGTCACGAAACCCAGCGAAGACTCCCGCTCTCGTCCGCGGAAGCGAAGACCCGACCGTTCCCACCTGTCCGGCGCCGCCCGCCGCGAAACTGCTGGCGACAGCGCCAACGTATGTCCAACCGGTCAGGGCAAAGGTCTTGATCACCTTGTTGCTCGAGCCCGACAATGGCGTTAACGAAAGACGCGCCGCGTAGTCCTTGAAGCGATCGGTCTCGCGCGAAGTATAGCCCGGCCCATTCACGATCGTCGCGTAGAACTCCCCGAGCTTGTTAGGCAAAGTCCAAAGAGTTGCAACGCCGGCGTCGGACGAGGAAAAGAATCCGGCGCGCTCGACTGGCGTTTGGGAAATCCAGCGTGGCCAGAACGACTCGACGTGATCGATCACGACGTTGTGAAGAAGCCCGCCGCGTATGTTCGCATTCCACGAAGCACTCTTGATGAGATCGTACTGGAGGTATGCGTACTTGGCGCGGATCACCCATCCCCGATAAAAAGCGTCGTTCGGTGTGGTGGTCTGCTGAAACACGTCAGCGGTGATGCGAATACTGGCGCGGTCGCCGGCCGGCATCCTGAAAGTCAGGTAGGCGCGCTCGACGTCGAACTTGTTCTGGGACTTGGATGTCCCCTTGTCGCCGCGGTACTGAAAGTTTGCGTACAGAACCCCCGAAAAATCCACGGGTATCGAAACGGCCGCGGGCGCCGGGGTAGCCGGGGGAGGCGGCGCCGGCTTGGTGGTGTCGGGTGCCGGCTGCTGCGCGACCAAGGCGCTCGCGGGCAGCAACAACGCGATTACTGCGTGCGAGAGCTTCATTCTAAATGGGAAAAGGGCAATGACTGCCTGCAATAGCCTCATCGGGCTTCTCCAACACGGGTGTCAGCAACGCGAATCGTCTTCAGTCGGTTTTGGAGCTGAGCGACCATCGACTTGGGCAGCGGCGCATAATCGAGCGCTGATGCGGTCTTTTCGCCATTGGCGTAAGCCCAGCGCAGGAAGTTCACGAGCTTTGCGCCCTTCGCGCGGTCGGACTGGTTCTGATAGACGAGGATCCAGGTCATTGACGAAATCGGATACGAATCGTTCCCCGGCGCATTGACGATCGACACCCGGTAATCCGTATTTTTTGGAAGCTTCATGCTTGCGGCAGCCGCCGTAACCGAAGCGATCGAAGGAGCGACGTAGCGTCCGGCGGCGTTACGAACATTCGCGTACGCAAGCTTGTTCTGCTTGGCGTAGGCAAGCTCGACGTAGCCGATCGAGCCGGGCATCTGCTTGACCTGTCCAGCGACGCCTTCGTTTCCCTTGCCGCCGAGTCCGACCGGCCACTTGATCTCCTTGCCCTTGCCGAGATCGCTCGCCCAGGACGGACTGACAGCGGCGAGGTAGTCGCTGAAGATGTAGGTAGTGCCGCTGCCATCGGAGCGGTGCACGACCAGGACGTCAGAGTTGGGAAGGGACACCCCGCGGTTCTGTGCGACAATCCGCGCATCATTCCACTTGGTGATCTTCCCGGAGAAGATGTCGGCGATCACGTCGCCGCTAAGGTTAAGCGGCCGGGCGACGCCCGGCACATTGTAGGTGATTACGACTGCGCCCATAACGGTCGGGAAATGCAGCACCGGGCCGCCTTTGGCGTTGGCCAGCTCCTGATCGTTCATCGGACCATCGGAAGCGCCGAAATCGACGGTCTGTTCAGAGAGCTGCCTGATGCCGCCACCGGAGCCAATCGACTGGTAATTGATCTTCACTCCGGTGCGCTGCGCGTAATCGGAGAACCACTTTGAATAAATAGGATATGGGAAAGTCGCGCCCGCTCCGGTCAGATCGACTGATTGCGATGAAGCAACACCTGAAAGGAACGCTGCCGCCGAGAAAGCGACAGCAATGCTGCGAACTGTTTTGATCACTGTGACTCCAATGAGAGGAAGTTGTCGCGCTCGAAGCTCTCTCATTCGTGTCACGGGTGACTACGTCGAACGTAAAGGATGTGTCACGACTGGAGCGTGGTTGCAACCTCGGGGAAAAAGATGCGGATACTGGTGCCGGAGTCGACGACGCTCTCGGCACTCACCGAGCCGCCGTGTGCTTCGACGAGGTGTTTGACGATCGCGAGACCGAGGCCCGTGCCGCCCGCTTCGCGAGAGCGACCAGCGTCGGCGCGGTAGAAGCGCTCGAAAATTCTCGGCAGATGCTCCGGAGGAATGCCCGCGCCCGTGTCCGTGACCGTTACAATCGACCCATTTCGTGCGGCTTCCGTTTCGATTGTGATTCGTCCCCCATCGGCGGTATGTCGCACTGAATTCTCGACCAGATTGAGCAGTATTTGCTCGAGCGCGGTCCGGTCGGCGTAAATAACTTCAGCGCGTGGATCGATCCGCATGTCGAGGTTGAGGCTTCTCGTTCCACGACTCGAGGAGATGCGTCCGAAAACCTCGGTGGCGAGATCGGCGATTTTCACTGGTTGCGGGTGCGGCTTCCAATGGCCGGACTCGATGCGCGAGAGATCGAGCAGCTCATCGACGATTCGCTGCATGCGTTGTGTATTGCTGTAGATGGTGCGCGCGAACTCTGCTCGTCTCTCGACGGCGATATCGGGATCCTGCAGCGTCTCCGCGAAGCCGCCGACGATGGTGAGCGGAGTGCGGAGCTCGTGCGAAACGTTGGCGACGAAATCGCGTCGCACTGCCTCGAGCTTTCTTATTGGTGTAAGATCGAAGAGCGCGACCACCGCGCCGCCATCCACCAGCGGCCGTGCCGTCAGCGACACCGTATTACTTCCAATCACTACTTCTTCCGACTCGGTCTCAGTTCCCTTGAGCGCGAGTGAAATGGCGCTGCGCAGCGTGACCTCGCGCGGTAGATAATCGATACCGAACGGGAGCGGGCGATCGATGGAGAGCAGGCGACGCCCCGTCTCGTTTATTCGCACGACGTTGTGAGTGGGCGAAATCGCGACCACACCTTCGTTGAGGTTTTCGACCAGCGCCGACAGGATCGATTGCTGAGCCGCCAGCGCTGCGATGCGGGCCTCGAGTTGCTCGGCGAGACGGTATATGGAATCGGCGAGGTCGCCGACTTCGCCGGGGGCCGAAAGGGCCGGATGCCGCTGCCTCTCGCCGGCCGCAATCGATCGCGCGACATCGCGGAGCTCGGTGATCGGCCTGGACACCGCGCGCGAGAACAACAACGCCAGAATTCCAGCAAGGAGAAAGGAGATCAAACCCGCGACGACGACTCCGTTGCGCGCTCTGCTAAACAAATCCTCAACCGCGCGAGTGGTGACTGAGACGCGAGCGATTCCGCGCTGCGCTTTCACCGCGACGTAAAGCTGTTCGGCGCCTGTGGACGGGCTCATGCGCCGCACCGATCCCATTCCGCTCGTCCGTGCCGCGACGATTTCGGGCCGAGTGCTGTGGTTTTCGAGAGCGAGGAGCGCGGGGCCGTCGAACTCCGAATCGCCGGTGACGTGACCGGCGGAGTCGATCAATGTGATTCGATGTCCGGTGGCCGCTCCCGCTGCGTCGGCCAGCGAATCAGCATCGAGGCCGGGCCCCCACTGCATGGCGACGAGTCTTGCCTCGCCGGCGAGATCGTGAATTGTCTGTTCGGTGATGCTCGAGTGCAGCTGGTTGTCGATGATAATGACGACCGAGATCACCATCACCGCTACGATCGCAAGCGACTGAAGAAGCAGCCGTTGCGCGAGACTCACGAGCGCTCGGCGATGTTTTTGATGCGATAGCCGAACCCGCGCACCGTTTCAATCAGCTCTCCGGCGTCGCCCAGCTTGGCGCGGAGACGCTGCACGTGCATGTCGACGGTGCGCGTCTGAATGTCTGGCGCCGCCTCCCAAACGATCTCGAGCAGAAGATTGCGGGGCTGGACGCGTCCTTTTCGCTCAGCCAACAAGAGCAGGAGCTTGAACTCGGTCGGCGTGAGGTCCACGTCCCGACCATCGACCGTCACCCGATGCGCGGTGGAATCGATTCTGAGGGGACCTATCTGCCGGACGTCGCCGGCGTCGGTCGGGCCCGCTTTGACGCGCCGCAGAATCGCCGCGACGCGCAGCACCAGCTCCTGAGGGCTGAACGGTTTCGTCAGATAGTCATCGGCGCCCAGCGTGAGACCTTTGATGCGGTCGCTTTCTTCGCGCCGGGCGGTAAGCATGAGCACCGCGATCCCGGCGGTGGCTGGATCACCGCGGAGCTCCTCCATCACTTCCAGTCCGGAAAGCCCGGGCAGCATCAGATCGAGGACAACGAGCGAAGGCTTCTCGCGCCTGGCGACGGCGAGTCCTTCGGGGCCGCTTGTCGCGGTAGAGACCGAGTAGCCGGATTTCGCGAGATGGTACGCCACCAGCGCAACTATGTCGGGCTCGTCGTCAACAACGAGGACACGCTCGGCAGTGGCGCCTGGATCTGTCACCTCTGGAACTTGTCAGTCCCGCCGAGGTTGCGTCAACTCAGTGACTGTCACGAATACGTGACGATACTGTTGCACTCCCTGAGGCTAGTTCGCGCCGCTAGCTTTGCAATCCATCCGGCAAAAGCGATTTTCGCACAGATGAATTCACGTACGCTCGGGTGCACCCTGCTGATGGCGGCGGCTTGCGCGCCGTCGGCTGCAACCGTACCTCGGGCCGGTGCACCGCCGTCACCTGCCATGCCGCCACCGGCGGCAGGGAGTGGTCCTTCGGCGACGGCGCTACCTGCCGCCCAACCGCGATTCCCAGCGGGCACGCGGTTCCTCAGGATCATCGCGACCAACGACTTTCATGGCGCTCTCGAGCCACGTCTGGATGCGAACGGGGTGAGGCGCGGCGGAGCGGCCTATGTCGCTGCCGCGATCGATCGCGCCCGTAACGAGTGCGAACCCACGTGCCAGACGCTGCTTCTCGATGCGGGAGATCTTTTCC
>DASWDV010000148.1:0-11467 GCA_036395075.1 Gemmatimonadaceae bacterium
GTGATATTGAGGCGAAGCGTAAAATTCGGACGGGAAGCCAGCAGTCCGCCGAGCGCGGCCTCCTGGGTCCGCCCCTTCAGAGTGCCCGCGTTCCGCCACTGATTCTGGTATCCGGCCGCCGCCGAAAGCGGTACGAGCAGGATCTGATCGCGTGTTGTCTTGTCGGAATTGGTATACTCGAAACGATAGCGGCCGAGGAAATCGAGGTTCAAGCCGTACTCAGTTTCCGTCGAGTGGGCGGGCTGCAATAGCCTGTTCCCAAGCGTCTGCTTCGACGGGGAGCCACCAACGATTGCGAATGTTTCGTATTGTGCGTTGAAGACGGGACGAAGACCAGCGGTCCCCTTCGAGGCGCGAATACGAAACTCGTCAACGCCGGGCAGGTGGAGATTCTCAGAGACTCGCCAGGCGCCCGAATAGCGATAGTAATTCTTGCTGCGCGCCGCCGCGCCGAACAGAGAGGATTCGTCACGCCGAATTAGGCCGTCGAGAATGTAGGCGCCCTTAAAGTCCATGGTCGAAACCAGGAACGTTCCTCTTGTGCGGATAGGCTGGGTGCTGGAGCTCGGAGTCAGGCTGCTGTTATCTACAGCCGTGAATTCCGGTGTCTTGGTAACGGTGAGTTTTTGCGCGTTGAGCTGAAAACTCGTCAGGAATTGATCTTCGTATGAGTAACTCGCGCGGGTGGTGTTGGTGAGCGAGCCTAAAGTCCGGATGCTGGTGAGATTCGCGCCGGCGTTATAGCTGCGTCCCCTGTTGTCATGTTGAAACAGGTTGCCGTCGGTCGGAATTCCGGTTGGATCGAGAAAGCCGAACGGCGTGAGCGACTTGTACGAGTTCGACTCCTCGTCGTAGTTGAAGCTGCCGTCGCTAGTCAGCCAGTCGAAGACCCTGTAGCGCACTCTTCCGTTGCCGGTGAAGCGAGTGCGGTCGGTTGTGTTCTTTATGTTGGCAAGCGCATAAAGCGGGTTCGACGCGTTTGAGATTCGGTCGGGGATCGCCGCTCGGTAGGGCGTCCCATCCGGATTCGGAAGAAACAGGTTGACGTCGGGCTCGACGAACGTAAGCGCGAAGAACGGCGATCCCGGGCCCTGCGTGGTCTGATCGTTGTTGGATTTCGCGTAAAATGCGCCGTACGACGCATCGAGCCTGTCGTTGAAGACCTGATCCATGTTCACGCGGAAGTTCTGGCGATTGTAGCCCTTGATACCGAAAAGAATTCCGTTGGTCCGCGTGTTCTGGAAAGATGCATTGTAGTTGGTCGTCCCCTTCCGCTGCCCAACAGAGACGTAGTTGGTGAGGAACGTTCCGGGGTGGAGCGCCTCTTTCTGCGGGTTGTACACGACCTTGTATGGGTTGTCGGCAATGCCGTCGGGCTCGGCGATACGGTCTCCCCCCGGAGTGCGAAGGTAGTCGCCGGTAGCCGGATCAATCCGCCACGCGTGGGCCTCTGCCCTCGGTATCAGCTTGGGCACCTCAGAGCGGCCATACTCGTTGCGAACTGTCGTCACCAGCTCGCCCTCGGGGTTGTTTGCTCCGCGCTTCGTAAAGATCTGGATAACGCCGTTGGCCGCGTTCGATCCGTACAGAGACGACGCCGCGGCGCCCTTGACGACCTCAACTCTTTCGATGTCTTCGGAATTGATGTCGGCAAGCGTGAAGTTGCTCACAGTACCATCGATGATCACGAGCGGATCCTGCGTACCAGTAAGGCTCGTCGCGGCACGTAACCGGACCGCGGGCGGCGCACCAGGCTCTCCAGAGGCGTCGAGGACGGAAACGCCGGGGACTTTTCCAGCCAGTCCGCCGAGCGGAGTCACCGATGGAGTCTCCTTTAGCTGGTCGGCCGAGACAACTCCGACTGCAAACGGAATCTTTTTCGTTTCCGTAGCGCTGCCGGTACCAGTCACCACGACCTCGTTCAGCTGAACGACGTCACGCGTCAGGGAAAAGCTCGCGTCCTGAGTGCCCGCCGTCAGCGTCACCGGACGACGAACCGGAGTGTATCCGATATAGCGGGCGGTGAGTGTTACCGTTTGGCCTTTCACACGATCGGAAGGCACGACGATTCTGTAGCTGCCGTCAGCGGCGGTATTCGCTCCGAGATTGTAATCGGCGAAAAACACCGATGCGCCGCCGACCGGCCGGCCTTCTTCGGCGGTAACCTTTCCGGTGATGACTGCCGTCGTCTGTGACGTCGCGGTTGTCGCGACGCCGCCGAGAGCCCCTATCGCTCCCGCGAAAATCAAAAATCTTACGGAACTCGCTCTGATCATGTCGTGTCCCCCTCGAGGATGTCGTGCTGCACGCGTGTCGCGCGACACGCGTGCAGGAAAAAAAATATGGAGCGGTGATTACTTGATGCATCGAAAAGCACTGATCGTGTGCTATCGACGCGATCGACCACGAGCAAAGCCTCGACAGGACGGGTAGGCCGGGCGGGGGGTTGGACTCGCAGTTGTGACACGAAAAGTGAGAATGTGCACGGGTTTGCGCAATACCCAGCTGTGAGCCGGCTGAGCCGGACGGACCCGAGTTGACCTGTCGCAGAGGTCGGAGTTGACCTTTTATGGTTTGGTGATAGACTCAAATCATCCCCAACATGCAGGCGTTTATGCGGCAGAGAGTCACCCGACGCCGCACCGGTTTTTTGGCGGTTTCTGTCAACGAGGTCCCGGCGCTAGCGCTCCTGGTCATCTTGGCGCAACCGCTGCGCGCACAGGGCAGCGGCTCGATCGGCGGTACTACAATTGATGCCCAGAGCGGACTGCCAATAATCGGCGCTTCGGTCACGATTCCCACGCTGTCGCGGTCCGTCGTCTCCGACGAAGGCGGGCGCTTCCTGCATGCTACTCTCGAGGCGGGGTCGTACGTGCTGCAGGTCCACGCAGTCGGCTACATACCTTCGGCCAAATCGTTCGATCTCTCAGCAGGCCAAGCGGTTACACATGTCTTTGAGCTTACCACCGTTCCCTCGGTTCTTCCCGAGGTGGTAGTGAGCGCGAAAACCGGAAGCGTGGGAAGGAGGTTCGAGGATTTTGATCGTCGGCGCGCCTCGAAGCGGGGCCAGTTTCTGACCCGGACCGAGATTGAAGCGCGGAACGCGGTAAATCTTTTCGACCTCCTTCAGACAATGCGCGGCATCCGGACCGACTGTGTCGGCGGCTTCACCTGCGAGATAGCAACCGCCCGCTCGGGGCACGGATGCTCTCCGGCGTTTTTCGTCGATGGACGGCTGTCGACCACGTTTGGGCCGAGCACTCCAGTGGGGGATATCCAGGGAATCGAAGTCTATCTGGGACCTTCGGAAACGCCCGCCGAGTATCTTGGCCCAAGCTCCGGATGCGGAGTCATTGGGATCTGGACAAAGTCCTCGCCACACTGAGCGGCGAGCTCGCCGTCAGCGCGGCGCGAGTATGCGGACCCTTTGATCGCTGCGCCGGATACTCGTAGTCGTCTCTCTTCCTCCGGGCCAGCGAACCCAGACCGCGTCGGGGACGCCATCCAGGCCCATCACCTGCACGGGGGAATTCATCGACCAGTAGCCTGAACCTGCTTGTAGTTCGCGCGCGGGGCCGTAGCGATTTTCGGGATAATGAACCCGGATCAACGCCCCGATCGCCGCTGGGTTCGGCGGAGACCCAATCAACTGGACGAGCAATCCCTTCGTGGTGCCGCGATTTTCGTAAAGCTTCGTCTCCCCGCCATTCTGTGAGATTGCGAGGTCTACCCTTCCGTCGCGATTGAAGTCAGCGATCGCCGCTCCGCGCTGGTCTCCGAACACCGCGATTCCCGACTCACGGTCGGATAAGGGGAGAAAATCTCCCTTTCCATTTCCGAGCATCAACAGACCGAGACCCGCGTCGTAACGCGGCGTGCCTAACTCAGTCGGAAAAAAATTCTGCGAGAGGAAAATATCTTCCTTCCCGTCGCCGTTGAAATCCGCCACGCCGGCGTAGAAGGCGGGCGCAATCTGCGCCATCGCCGGCAGCCGTAATGCGGTGAAATGGCCTCCTTCGTTCATGAACACGACGTGATCGAGATCATTTATCTCCAGGTGCGCCGCGCGGTCCAGCGGCGGACCCAGCACTTTGCTCAGAGTTGCGGCGGAGTATTCCGCGAAAGTGGGCACGCGCTGGCGAACGTAGGGCAGCGCGGTCCCAAGGCGAGAGAGTGCCTCGAGCGGCGCAACGCCGCCGATCCTGTCGTCTCGTTGGGCCAGGAGCACGTCGAGCGAAGCATCGTTGTCGAAGTTTCCATAGTACGCCAGCAACGGACTCTCGGCGCTGGCGTGGTACTTCGTGTTGCGTCCCCAGCTCGTCGCGACGATGTCGAGGCGACCGTCTCCGTTCAAATCACCGGTGGCGATGCCGTTCCAGCGGCTGGACAACTGACGGAACCCGTAAGAAGCCGGAGCTTCGACGAAGCGGCCTTGCCGGTTGAGAAAAACGCGGAGATAACCCCACTCGGGAGCGAGAAGGAGATCGGGGTGGCCATCGCCGTCTATATCGGAGAAGAGCGCGGCTGAAATCATTCCCACATCGTCGAGTACGTGCTGGTTGGCTGTGTCGCGCACGTAAACACCGCGATCGAAGCGATACAGGTGGGAGGAAACAGGTACCGGGTACGCACCGGGCAGGACCCTGCCGCCGACAAAGAGATCCAGATCCCCATCGCCGTCGTAGTCGGCGGCTGCTAGCGGGCCGACGCTCGCGGTGTCGCCCGGTATGACGGTCCGCTGATGGCCCAATGAATTCGTCGCGCGAGAGAAAGACGCCCCGACCACTGATGGCAAAGCGAGCGCGTCCTGAGGTGATGCCGCCTCGTAGCTCGATTGTCCAATGAGCACCTCGTTGCCCCCACGACCGTCCGGCACGACGAGGATCGTGGTTTGATCGCCCTCGGCCATCGCTCCGGCGGCATCGTGGCGTTTGAAATGACTACCGCTATTCTCGAACAACGTCGCGCCGCCACCCTTTCCCGACGCGATGATGAGATCGTCGGTTCCGTCGCCGTTCACATCGTACCAGGTCAGTCCGGGACCGAGCTGACTCAGCTTGTTCGTTAGCAGCGGCTGACGCACGAAATCGTCGAACGGCGTCTCGACGTGCGTGTGATGCAGGAGCGCGGAGACGTCTGAAAAAAGCGGGTGCACGATATCGGATGTCCGCTCCTTCGTCGATCCACCCGCCGAGGTCGTGCGCGGTGGCTCGCGAATCTCGTACTCGCGGTTGGTCCGCATTGCTGTCAGCGTTGTCTCCTGTCCGTAACGCCACAGAATTTTTATAGTGAGCGTGTCGGCATCCCCGGCAGCGAAAGTGTACAGCGGATCTGAGCTCGAGAGATAAAGTCCGCCGACGGTGACCTCCTTCTGCTGCATCGGAAGCTTGCCTGCCATTACCTGAATCTTCGACCCGACCGCTTCTGTATTTGGCGCCGAGCCCAGAAGTCGCACCGCCACTCTCGGGGCGCTCGCTTCGTTTCGAAACACACCCGGCGAGCCATCGAGCCGGTTTGTGACGATGTCGAGATCGCCATCGCCGTCCAAATCCGCCGCGGCCATTCCGTGAGTGATCGCCGGCTTCGACGCGAACCCCCATTTCTCTCCGACTTCGCTGAAGGTGAGGTCGCGGTTGTTGTGGAATGCGACGTTACGAAGCGGCAGCTTCGGGAAGAGCTTGAACTCGTCGTGCCATTTGGGACCGGTGACCGAAGTCTTGATCCGCTCCCACGTGTCGGAGTCCATTATGTCCCAGAGATGCCCGGTGCCGATCAACAAGTCCTCGTAGCCATCGAGATCGACATCGAGAAACAGCGACGACCAGGACCATTCCGATGCGTCGACACCCGCCTGTGCGGCGATCTCGGAGTAAGTCCCGTCGCCGCGATTGAGGAACATCGTGTTGCGCTGCATCTGCGGACGGTCGTCGATGACGCCGATTCGTTTTGGAAGCGGTGTATGAGTCGGAGATTGTGTTTTCCGCCGCTTGCTGTCGCGGCTCAGCATATCTGCGACGAAGAAATCCGGCTTCCCATCGCGATCGATGTCCGAGAAGTCCATCGCCATCGACGAATTACTGCTCGAGCGCAGGGCGAGACGTGGTGCGGGACGAAAGGAGCCCTTTCCGTCGTTGATCCAAAACTGATCCGGATCCTCGAAGTCGTTGCAGACGTAGAGATCGGGATATCCGTCGCCATTGGCGTCGAAGAAGCGGGCGCTGAGCCCGAAACGATCGGGCTCTTCCGCCAACGGCTTCCCATCCTCGTCCAGAAATCTCCCCGCGGTGAAAGGAACGTGCGTGAATCTGCCTCCACCGTCGTTGATGTAGAACCAATCGGGCTCAGCGCGCTGCGTCCGCACGACCGCGCCGAGCTCGGGCCGAACCTCAACGCGGTAGTGCTCGCGGAAGCGCGGGGCGATTTCGAAGTGATCGTTCGTTCTGCGCACGACCTGATCGAAGCCCCGCTCCTCGGGTGGGAAAATGTCCATGGCGTCTTTCGCCTTGTAGTTGGCGATGTAGAGATCGAGATCTCCGTCGCCATCCACGTCGGCGAGCGTCGCCGTCGTGCTCCCACGGTGAGAGGCGAGTCCCGCCACGTTGGTGACCTCGACGAATTTTCCGTGACCGTCGTTCAGGAACAGCCCATTAGGGCCGCCGAGGGCGGTGACGAGCAGATCGAGATCGCCATCGCCGTCGATGTCAACGAGGGTAGCGCCGAAAGACTTTCTGCCCCGTAACTCAAGCCCGCTTTCGCCTGTGATGTCCTTGAATTTCCATCCACCCAGGTTCTTATAGAGCCCGCTCGGCCCACCGGCGCTGGCGAGGAAAATGTCAACCAGGCCATCGCCGTCGACGTCGCCGAGCGCAACCCCGGAGCCGAGGGCGAGCTCACGGTTCTGGAGCACCGAGTCCTGAGGCACATCGTCCTTGAAGGAAATGCCGATTCGCGCTGCTGACAGCTCGGTGAAGCCGACGGACTTCCCTTCCGGAACGGCCAGCTGACGCCAGCGATAAGTACCCTCATCGTGCCAGGCAGAAGGCGGCGTCGATTCGCGGGCGCAACTTGCGAGCAGGCAAATGACGACGCCACCCGACGCCATTAAAGCCGGAATCGAAAGTCGATGCGAATTAGAGATGCGAAGGCGCTGTGCGCGGATGGGAGCCAGGAGTGTGCTCGGGGTGCGCTAGTCTATGAGCCAGCAAAAATGACCGCAAGAAGAAACCGGGATTGGGCTCATGGCCCAATCCCGGTTTCATTTACTCCCGAGTAATCATCTCTCGAGAGCGAGCTGGCGCCGCTCACTGAGAATGCAGTCCCTAGATCTCTTCCGGAACGGCAACCGTCTCGGGAAGCACGAGGTCCGTGTCCGTGTCGCTCGCCAGGATCTCGGCGATCGTCGGCTCCGGCGGAAGCTCCGGTGCGGGTGGCACTGGCGCTCCCTCGATTTCCACTTCCTGGTAGCGGTACATGCCTGTACCGGCCGGGATGAGGTGACCGATGATGATGTTCTCCTTGAGTCCGAGCAGCTCGTCCCGTGCGCCACGGATTGCAGCGTCGGTAAGAACGCGTGTCGTCTCCTGGAAGCTCGCCGCCGAGATGAACGACTGCGTCGTGAGACTGGCCTTGGTGATTCCGAGCAGGAGAGGCTCCGATCCCGCCGGTATCTCCTTTTTCTTCTTGGCCCTGTCGTTCGCTTCCCGGAAGGTCTGCTTGTCGACGTGCTCGCCCTCGAGGAACTCTGTCTCTCCGCTCTCGAGCACGCGCACCTTCTGAAGCATCTGCCGGACGATCACGCCAATGTGCTTGTCGTTGATCTTCACGCCCTGCAGGCGGTAAACCTCCTGCACTTCGTTGAGCAGATACTCCTGAACCGCGCGCGGTCCCTTGATGCGGAGAATGTCGTGCGGATTCACCGGACCTTCGGAGAGACGGTCTCCCGCTCTCACCCAGTCACCGGCGTGCACCCGAAGGTGCTTGCCGGCCGGGATCTCGTACAGCTGACCCGGATCCTCCGTATCCGCCGGCGTATCCTTCGGCACAACTCTGATCTCGCGCTTGCCGCGCTTGATGTCGCCAAACCGAACCTCGCCGTCGATCTCGGAGATCGTGGCTGGATCCTTTGGACGACGCGCCTCGAACAGCTCCGCGACACGCGGCAGACCGCCCGTGATGTCGCGGGTCTTGTAGGCCTCGCGTGAAATCTTGGCGATCGTCGTACCGGCACTGATCTTCTTGCCGTCTTCGACCGTGAGCTGGGCGCCCACCGGAATCACGAAGTCTCTCAGGCGACGTTCCTTGCCGCCCTTGATCTCCACGATCTCGATGTGCGGGTGCAGCTTCTTCTCCTTGTCCTCGATGACGACCGTCTGGCGGAGACCGGTGAGCTCGTCGAGCTCCTCGGAAACCGACTCGCCCGGAATCAGGTCGACGAAGCGCAGAGTTCCCTCTACGTCCGCGATGATCGGGTTCGTGTACGGATCCCAGGTGAAGATGATCTGATCCTTCTTCACTTCGTCGCCATCCTTGACCATCAGGGTAGCGCCGAGGGGAACCTGGAGACGCGCGCCGACTGAGGCGTTGCGCTCGCCGGAGCTCTTGATCGTCAGCTCACCCTCGTACGAAGTAACGATCTGCTGTTTCTCCGCATTGGTGACGACGACGAGCCTGTCTCCATACTCGATCGTTCCGGCGACCTTCGACTTGCGCGCCGTCTGCTCGGCGATACGCGCCGCGGTTCCACCGATGTGGAAGGTACGGAGCGTCAGCTGAGTGCCGGGCTCGCCGATCGACTGCGCGGCGATGATTCCAACCGCTTCACCCTTGTCGACCATTCCCATTGTCGCGAGGTTGCGGCCGTAACACATCTGGCAGAGACCACGCTTCGCCTCGCAAGTGAGAACGCTGCGGATCTTTACCGTCTCGAGACCTGACTCCTCGATACCGCGAGCCATGTCTTCGTCGATCAGCTGGCCAGCTTCGACCAGCAGCGATCTCTGGCCGGACTCGTCGATCTCATGGACATCGTAGATATCCTCTGCTGCCACGGTGCCGACGATACGCTCGGCCAGCGGCTCGATGATGTCCTCGCCTTCCTTCAGCGCTCCGACCTCGAGGCCGAGGATGGTTCCGCAATCTTCCTCAGTGATCGTGACATCCTGCGCGACGTCGACGAGGCGGCGGGTAAGGTAACCGGCGTCCGCAGTTTTCAGAGCGGTGTCGGCCAGACCCTTACGAGCACCGTGGGTCGAGATGAAGTACTCGAGCACGGATAGACCTTCACGGAAGTTCGACTTGATCGGGCTTTCGATGATCTCGCCGATGCCTCCGGTCAATTTCTTCTGGGGCTTCGCCATCAGTCCGCGCATGCCGGCGAGCTGACGGATCTGGTCGCGCGATCCACGGGATCCGGAGTCGAACATCATGAACACTGGATTGAACCCGTCGTTCGAGTCGCGCATCGCGCGCACCATCGCGTCGGCAACGTCGTTGTTGGCGTGCGTCCAGGTGTCGATCACCTTGTTGTAACGCTCGCCGTTCGTGATGTTGCCGGTCTGGTACGCCTTCTGAAACCTGTTGACGCGCTCCTCAGCTTCGCCGAGAAGAGTTTCCTTCTCCGCCGGAATGTGGAGGTCTTCGATTCCGATCGAGACACCGCCCCGGGTTGCATAGCGGAACCCAAAATCCTTCAAGCGATCGAGGAACGGAACCGTGCCTTGCAACCCACTCTTGCGGTAAGACTCGAAGACCAGCTCGCCTAGTGCCTTCTTCTTCATCTCCCGGTTCTGGAACGCGATTTCGCGCGGGACGATGGCGTTGAAGAGAACTCTTCCCACAGTTGTGTCGACCCAGCGGTTGCCTTCGATATCCTGCACGAAGAACCGGATCGGCGTATGGAAGGCTACGCGATCCTGCGACAGCGCCAGCTCCACTTCGGCAACCGTCGAGTAGTTCTTGATGTTCTTGCCGGTCTTTCCGTTCTTGCCGAAAGCCTGATCAAACGCGGGAGGCGCTTTGGTCGCGAAGTAGCAGCCCAGCACGATGTCCTGGCTGGGCTCGGCGACCGGACGTCCGTCCGACGGCTTGAGAATGTTGTTCGATGACAGCATGAGCAGACGGCACTCGAGCTGCGCCTCGAACGACAGCGGAACGTGCACGGCCATCTGGTCACCGTCGAAGTCGGCGTTGAACGCCGCGCAAACGAGTGGGTGAATACGAATGGCCTTTCCTTCGACGAGGACCGGCTCGAACGCCTGAATGCCCAGGCGGTGAAGAGTCGGAGCGCGGTTCAAGAGCACCGGATGATCGCGAATGATTTCTTCGAGAATCTCGTAAACTTCCGGGGACTCTTTTTCTACGATCTTCTTGGCGCGCTTCACCGTCTCGGCGATTCCCTTCTCGACGAGCTTGTGGATGATGAACGGCTTGAACAGCTCCAGCGCCATCGCCTTGGGCAGACCGCACTGGTGCAGCTTGAGCTCCGGACCGACGACGATGACCGAGCGGCCAGAGTAGTCGACGCGTTTGCCAAGCAGGTTCTGACGGAAGCGTCCCTGCTTGCCCTTCAGCATGTCGGACAGCGACTTGAGCGGACGCTTGCCGCGACCACGTATAGCCTTGGAGCGACGACCGTTGTCGAACAATGCGTCGACCGCTTCCTGGAGCATTCTCTTTTCGTTGCGGAGAATGACTTCGGGCGCGCGGTGCGAGATCAGTTTCATCAACCGGTTATTGCGGTTGATGACGCGGCGATAGAGATCGTTCAGATCGGACGTGGCAAAGCGACCACCGTCGAGCGGAACGAGCGGACGCAGATCCGGCGGAATCACCGGAATGACGTCCATGATCAGCCACTCGGCCTTGTTGCGCTCCTGCCCGGAATCACCGGAGTTGCGGAACGCATCGACGACCTTGAGCCGCTTGAGCATCTGCTTCTTGCGGTGCTGCGAGCCTTCGTCGACGAGTCCGGCGCGGAGCTCGTCGGCAACCTTGTCGACGTCGATTCTCCTGAGGAGCTCGCGGACAGCGGGCGCCCCGATGTCGGCGAGGAACGCGTTGTCGCCCTCGTCCTTCGCCTTCTGCTTCAGGTTGAGGAAGGTGTCCTCATCGAGTAGCTCGTTGGCCTGCACTTCCTGCTTGCCCGGCTCGATGACGACGTAATTCGAGTAGTAGATGACCTTCTCGAGATCACGAAGCGTCAGGTCGACGAGGTTGCCCATCGGACTCGGCAAGGTCTTGAAGAACCAGATGTGGGCGACGGGTACGGCGAGCTCGATGTGACCCATGCGCTCGCGACGGACGCGGCTCAGGGTGACTTCGACGCCGCAGCGATCGCAGATCACTCCACGATAACGAATTCTCTTGTACTTGCCGCAATGGCATTCCCAGTCCTTGACGGGACCGAAGATCCGCTCGCAGAACAAGCCGTCTTTCTCGGGCTTGAACGAGCGGTAGTTGATGGTCTCGG
>DASWDV010000149.1:0-2567 GCA_036395075.1 Gemmatimonadaceae bacterium
GATGTACTCAACGGTCGCGAAACGCTCCCGGACAATGATCTTTCCCCGCTCTAGCGCCACATGCCACGCATGCGAGCCGCGACATCGATCCGTACGCCATGGCTCGGGTCTCGTGCCGCCAAGCCAGCGGGAATACTCGGCCAGGTGGTTCCTTCGAAGAGGCCGAGCAACTCGTCTGGAATGAAGCGGGTGCGTGAAGCATAGACATGGTGGTCGCCTTGAGCGCCATGGGTGAAGAAGCGCTGCGGGACGACCAGGTGGAGATCGTCCTTGGCGCGCGTCATTGCGACATAGAGGAGGCGCCGCTCCTCCTCGATCTCTTCCGAAGCGCCGGTGCCAAGGTCAGACGGAATGCATCCATCGACGACATTCAGCACGAAGACCGACTTCCATTCTTGGCCCTTGGCGGAATGGATGGTCGAAAGGATCAGATAATCCTCGTCGAGCAGCGGCACGCCGGACTGGTCGCTGGTCGCGTCCGGCGGATCGAGCGTCAGTTCTGTCAGGAAACGCTCCCGCGAGGGATACCCACTCGCAATCTGTTCAAGCTGGATCAGGTCGGCGCGCCGCGTCACAACGTCCTCATGCAGTCGTTCGAGATGCGGTTCGTACCACCGACGGGCGCGCTCGAGTTCAGCCGGCCAGCCGCTCCTTCCACCGCGCACATTGCTAATCATCTCGACAAATGCTTGCCAGTCGTCTGCCGCGCGCGGCGGCGATGGCGCATCGAGCAGCGCTTTGATCGGATCCGCCGTCCCCGTCATGTGGTCGAGTATTCCCCGCGCCGACGCCGGTCCCATGCCTGGGATGAGCTGCATCACGCGGAATCCCGCGATGCCGTCGCGTGGGTTTTCGACAAAGCGCAGCAACGCCAGGATGTCTCTAATGTGCGCGGTATCGAGAAATTTCAGACCGCCGTATTTGACAAAGGGAATATTCCGCCGTGTCAGCTCAACTTCGAGCGGTCCGCAGTGATGCGAGGTGCGGAAGAGGACCGCTTGCTGTTTGAGCATCGATCCACCCTCGCGGTTCTCCAGCACGCGGTCTGCGATGTAGCGGGCTTGGTCGGCTTCGTCGCGCACGCTGACGAGTTGTGGTCGCGCGGTGGAGTTTCGATTGGTCCACAGGTTCTTGGTGAAGCGCTCTCGCCCCAGACCGATCACCCCATTTGCCGCTGCTAGGATCGTTTGGCTGGAGCGATAGTTACGCTCGAGTGTGATGATCTCTGCCGGCGGGCTGAACTGTGTCGGAAAATCGAGGATGTTGCGGATTGTCGCGGCGCGAAAGGAATAAATTGACTGCGCGTCATCGCCGACGACGGTCAGTCCGCGTCCTCCGGGCTTAAGCGCCAAGATGATCGCGGCCTGGAGCCGGTTCGTGTCTTGATATTCGTCAACAAGGACATGCTCGAAGCGGCCACCGATATCCTCGGCGAAGCCTGGATCGCTGATGGTGTGGGCCCAGTAGAGCAGGAGGTCGTCGTAATCGAGCACATTCTGACGTTGTTTAGCTTCGACATACGCCGTGAACAGCTCCTTCAGCTCGGTTTCCCAGGCGGAGCACCAGGGGAAAGTCGTGCCCACGACTTCTTCGATCGAAAGTTCGGCATTGATGCAACGAGAATAGACCGCAAGGCACGTCCCCTTTGTCGGAAAGCGGCTTTCGGTTGTTGAGAAGCCCAGCTCATGCCGGACCACGTTCATCAGATCGGCCGAGTCCTCGCGGTCGTGGATGGTGAAGGCGGGATCAAGTCCGATCCGGTCGGCATATTCGCGCAGGAGCCGGGCGCCGATACCATGGAACGTGCCTGCCCAGGTCAACGCGTCGGTCATCGTCCCGGCACTGTTGCCGATGACCTGCCGCGCGATGCGCTCAACGCGCCGGGTCATTTCGGCGGCGGCGCGACGCGAAAAGGTCATCAGCAATATCCGGCGGGGATCGGCACCATTGACGATCAGATGGGCGACCCGGTGTGCCAGGGTGTTGGTCTTTCCGGAACCCGCGCCGGCGATGACGAGGAGCGGCGGACCCGGTGCGGCGTTTTTCTCCGTCACCCCATGCTCGACAGCTCGTCGCTGTTCGCGGTTGAGGCTTTCAAGATAAGCAACGGACATTGATGGCAAATCGGTCAGCGGCGCTCCCGCTACTCAACCACAATTCTTGTTTTGTTCGCAAACGGCTCAGTGACTCAAGCGTGGGCATTGAAGGTTGGCGCTGTACCGCGTGCCACCCACAACAGTATCGGCTCGAATCGCTGCCGCCACAGGTCGGCGGGCGCAGGTTTCGGACCGGGAGAGACGCCGGTAGCGCTCAAATGTCACGCTCGCGCGAGTTGGTTTTCTCTCATCGGGGACCAAGGGTTCCAATCCGTCTCCCTCCAGCGCGGAATCTATTGCGAACCTGACCTCCTCGATCAGGCTGGATGCACTTGTGGTCCGCGTGCACCCCGCCATCGTGGCAATCGCTGCGACGTCTATAAGACCGGCGAGCATCATGGCACCTTCAACACCATCTGGTCTCGCGATCAACGCTGCGGATCTTTCGAGCCGAAGCGACAAGCAAATGGC
>DASWDV010000150.1:0-8549 GCA_036395075.1 Gemmatimonadaceae bacterium
CATCCGAGCCCGGGCCGAATGTCGTCGGTCTGGTCGATGGCGAGGTTCGGCGTGAGCTCCGTCTTTTTCCACGGCATCGGATTCCGCCACATCGGAAGCCCGGCAAGGATCGACTGCGGACTGCCTCCACCTGGCGGAAACAGAATCACATCGTACTTAGCGTTGAGGTTCGCATCTTTTGCCGCGTCCTGTACGCTGATGTACGAATAAGGGATGCGCAGAAAATCGAACGCCTGTCTCCACCATCCTTCTGTCTGCGTGCTGAGCCATGTGTGCATGATTGCCACACGCGGTGCGCGCGCCGGATGCATAGCGACCGAAGGTGCGCTGGCGAGCGCGTAAGCACGGATGCCGAGGTCTTTCGCCGCTTTGTCCAGATCGGCGGACGAGATGTGTCGCACTATGAACGACCCCCGACCGAACTTCTGGCCCTGGCCCTCGAACGGCTGCTCGGCGATCTGGAAGTCGGCGTCCTTGAGCCGATACCGCAAGCTGGCCAGCGCGTTGTCCCCATTGTGATTGATCGCGAACACCGTCCCGCTGCCACTGACTCCTCCCGGCGCCCTGATGTCCCCGCTCACCGCCTCCATCGGGACTGACAGAACTTTCGGGTCTGTAACTCGCGTCGTCCGCACCGCAAAGTTTTCGGGGAAAGTCCACCCGGTGTCGTCGTATGGCGTCCGCTGCGGGTCACTCGGACTCCAGTACTGGTAGTCGAGCAGCGCATCGGCGATCCGCGAGTAAGGCTGGTCCATGCGAATGATGTAGCTCCCGGCGGGAAACTGGCGCGGCTCGGTGCGCGGAACCGACAGCGGGAGCGTGTCGTAGGGATTGATCGGTGGCGGCGCATTCGCCGTTGGCGCACTCGCTGTTGGCGGCGCGTTTGCTGGTGGCGGCGCATTTGCTGTTGGCGGCGCATTCGCGGGTCGCGCCATTTCGCTGGGCCTGGTGCTGTCCGGCGCGCGCGCAAAATCTGCGGGACGCGCGCTGTCGGGTGCTACCCGACCTGGCGTTGCCGCTGGCATGACTGGACGTGAGCGCGGCACCGAAACCAGAACCGTGAACGGCGCTGTCGCGCGGAAGATCTCCACCCGCTGCTTCTGCAGTATCCGCAACAGCTCCGCCTGCGCGCCAGGACGGCGATCGTCGGCGGGAAGCACGTACGCGGCCGGACCCTCCATGCGGGCCTTCAGAATCGAGCGCTTGCTTTTCTCGTAGAAGTTCTCGAGAAATTGCTCGCGATTGTTCGCGAAATAACTGAGCGATACGAGCAATCCTGTCTCTTCGTAGTTGTTGTTGTTGCGGAGCGACCATTTTACATGGGGGAGCGGCGGATTCTGCCGGTACCACGTGCGAGAAGTCTCGCCTGGCTGGAGCGTCCGATCGAGCGTCTCCGCGGTGCCGCCATTTCCGAACGTCTCGTACAATCGGCTGATGCCATTGTGCGTCGCGGCCATGAACATGAGATAGCCGGGCGACCAGGTGTCGAAGTCTCCGTGCGTGAAAACTCCCGGCATTCCGAGCCGCGTCATCTCTTGCACGTTGTTCCAGCCCAGCATTTGCCACTCGTTGGTGAGGAGCGGGTCGAGCCACGCGTTGTAGGGGCCGTCCCCTACGGTGTTGTCGTAGAGATAGGGAACGGACTCGTGCAGATCGTGAAGCACCTGCGCCTTCCAGTCGAGATAAGTGTCGAGCACGTTCTGCGAGAGTTTGAGCGTGAGCGCCATCGCGTCGCGATTGTTGTCGTGCCCGACATAATGACCCCAGTACACCAGCGGCGGCGCCGTTTCTCCCGGGTGCGCCATGTGCCAGTGGAAGATGTCGACGACGCGATCACGTCCGTCCACCTCGACGATCGGCGTAATCAGAGTGATGAGATGATCGCGGATGTTCTTGATGTAGGGGCTCTCGTCTACCGCAAGTCGATACGCAAGCTCCATCAGCGCTGTCGGCGCGCCCGATTCCGGAGAGTGGATCGTTCCGGTTATGTAGTAGACGGGAGCCGTCAGCGACACGATCTGCGCTGCTTCCGCATCGTTCATGTTGATTGTGCGCGGATCGGCAAGCTTGGCGAGGTTCGCCTTGTTCTTCTCGAGGTTGGCAAGCAGCGCCTCGGACGCGACTGCGACCGCGATCATTTCTCTTCCCTCTTCTGTCGTGCCGATCGAATACACTCTCACGCGCGGGCTCGCCTTGGCCAACAATCGGAAGTAGGCGTACACCTCTTTCGAATAAGGCAGATTGTTCCGCGCACCAGCGATGTCGCCCAAAACCACTTTCGGTGTCGGAACGCTGGCCGAAGCAGGCAGGTAATCGACGAGAGCCGACAGGAAGAACGGCTCCGTCGTGTACTCGCGGATCTTCTTCGTGTACTCCTCGTCAATGGGCTGGCTCGGGTCGCGGCCGGGTCGCGTCACGGATGGCGGCGCCGCCGTCTCGGGAACGGCGACCGTCGCCGTGGCTCCTTGCGCGCTGAGACTCCTGCCGCAAATCGAGAAGATGGCAAACGAAAGAAAGGCGATCCAGTTCTTGGAACGTCGCATGAGGTGCCTCAAAAGCGATTTGATTGGGTAGTTACTACTACCTGAGTTCGATCTTTCCGATCCGTCCGATTCCGCTCAATGCGAGCCAGATCCGGCTTCGCGTACTATCGACTGACATGTTCCGAACGATCGATCCGCCGGTTGGAATCTTGATAGTCTCGGCATTCGACGTCTTTCGATCGAACGCCACGATCGTTCCGTTCCGCGCTTCGTCGTAGAAGATGCGGCCGTCTGGCGCGATCGCTATTCCGTATGGTGCCGAGCTCGCGCCGCCAGGCGAAAGTCGCTCGCTGAACGCGCCACTTTTCGGATTGTACGATCCGAGATACCCACGCGCAAAATCGGTGTACCAGACGACTCCCGCCTCGTCCACGGCGATGCGCCGCGGCCGCGCCCCGTTCTGCGGCAATGTCACTTCACGCAGCGCACCACTCTCGGCGTCGATGTGCCCCAGCTTGTTGGTCCCGAACAACGCGACCCAGATCGAGCCGTCGGGAGCATTGACCATCCCGTACGGCAACGCTCGCCCGGTGGGGACGGTCCACACTTTGGCCTCGCGGGTGCGCGGATCGAACCGGCCATACATGTTGCTCTGCTGGACAGTGAACCAGACAAGTCCATTGCGAATGAGCGGCGTGTGTGGATCGCGCGCGCCGGCGGGCAAAGAATACTCTTCGATTTTGCCGGTACTCGGGTCGAGACGTCCAAGTTTGCCGATTCGCTGGGCGGTGTACCACACGCCGCCGTCAGGGGCGACGACGATTCCGTGCGGTCCCGATGCGGGTGTCGGCGTCGCGTAGTCAGTGATTTTTCCGGTGGCGGGGTCGAGTCGCCCGATGAAGCTGTTCTGCTGGTCAGTGTACCAGACGATTCCATCGCGGCCGACAGCGGGATCGTGGGGGAAAGCTCCTTCGCGCGGAATCTGATATTCGACGACCGCGAGTGGCGACGTTGCAGCGCCAATGCAGCCGAGCGCGGCAAGCAGGCTGACTACTTTGCGAGTCCGGCGGTGAAGCATTCCATCCTCCAGCAACAGGTTCCGAATTTATGCACGCGGTGGACGAATTCCGCTAGCATGGCACCGCGCTCGTCAGGAAATTCCCTTTTCTAATCAGAGCATATCGTCTTAGAGCGTGTCGTCGATATCGGCGTCCCAACTCGCCGATTTTGATGCTTCCTGCTGTGCCGATAGCTCGCTCTCAGACCATCGGGTGATTTCGAGGACACGCTTCCTGCAATCGGCGGAGACCAGCGAAAGAAGCGCAAAAAGAGCGTTGTCTCCCCCTATACTTGATCCAGGATCCTTTTCAAGGTCGTCGAATACTTTGGCGAACACCTTTTCTGCTAGCGGACGCGGCTTTACTCGAGAGTAAGCCTCGACATACTCTGCTCGCGTGAACCCCCACGCTCGATCAATAACGGATTGATTCATCGAGGCTCCTTCAAACTCGTTTGTGAACCCATTCGGGCGAACCTTCCCGTCGAACAAGAAAGGTAAGGAATACGACTTTCTCTTACGGATTGCCTAAATTTCACGGAACGAGCAAACGAATTGTCGCGCGGACCGTTGAAGACTTAATAGCCGTAGAATAGCTTGCGAGACTCTGGAGAGATGGCCGAGAGGCTGAAGGCACCGGTTTGCTAAACCGGCATACGTGGAAACGCGTATCGAGGGTTCGAATCCCTCTCTCTCCGCTCGGCGGGTCCGCGCATCCAGTGTGGACCCGCTTTTCATTCGCGAATCCTAGATGACAGACCGCACCAAACCAAGGCTCCGCTTCGCCCCTTCTCCGACCGGATATCTTCACGTCGGTGGAGCACGCACGGCGCTCTTCAACTGGCTCTACGCGAAAAAGTACGGCGGCGAATTTCTTCTCCGCATCGAAGATACCGACAAGGCGCGCAGCACCGACGAGAGTACCCGCGCGATCTTCGACGGGATGCAGTGGCTTGGCCTTGATTGGGACGATGGCGTGGTCTACCAGGGCGCGAACCTCGCTCGGCATCAGGCCGACGCGCGCAAGCTCCTCGACAGCGGCGCCGCTTACCGATGCTTCTGCACCGCCGCGGAGCTCGACGAGCGCCGGCGCGAGGCCGAGGCCCGCAAAGAAGCGTTCAAGTACGACCGCCGCTGCGATCGTCTCCCGCGCGAAGAAATCGAGCGCCGTGTCGCCGCCGGGATGCCGTACGTGATCCGATTCCGTGTGCCAGAGGGTACGACTGAGTGGGACGACATGGTCCACGAGCGGATCGCGTTTCCGAACAAGGACATCGAGGATTTCGTAATTCTTCGCTCCGATGCCACTCCTATCTACAATCTCGCCGTCGTCTCCGACGACATCGCGATGGGAATTACGATCGTGATGCGTGGCGACGACCACATCTCCAATACGCCAAAGCAGATCCTCCTTTATCGGGCACTGAACGCACAATTACCCGTGTTCGCGCATCTGCCAATGATTCACGGCCTCGACGGAAAAAAGTTGAGCAAACGACACGGCGCGACCGCTGTTGGGGATTATCAGCATTACGGCCTGGTGCCCGGCGCGATGCTGAACTTTCTCGCCTTGCTCGGCTGGTCGCCGGGCGGCGATCGCGAGATCATGACGGTCCCTGAAATGGTCGAGCTGTTCAGCGTCGACGGTCTTCAGAAGAAAGCTGCGATCTTCGACCCGAAAAAGCTCGAGTGGATGAACGGCCAGCACCTGTCCATGATTCCGATCGAGGAGCTCGAGCCGCGCGTCACCCCAGCGATCGTCACAGCGCGTCTCGCCACCGAGGAGGAGCTGGTCGAGCGACGTGAGTGGTATCTTCGTCTGCTGGACTTGTTACGCGTACGCTCGCGAACGATCGACGACATCGTGCGACAGGCCGGACCCTACTTCCTCGAGGACATCGAGTACGATCCGACCGCGGTCGCCAAGAATTGGAAGGACCCGGCCGAAGCGTCGGCGCTTCTCGACGCGACGCGCGATGTGCTTGCGAAAGCGGTGGATTGGACGGCTGAGTCACTCGAGACCGCACTCCGGTCGCTCGCCGAATCGCGGGGAATTTCGGCCGGAAAGATCTTCCAGCCATTGAGGGTGGCGCTAACCGGTCTTACCGTGAGTCCGGGGATTTTCGAGATGCTCGTGCAGATGGGGCGCGACCTCTCCCTCAAGCGCATCGACAAGGCATTGGTCGTCGTCGCCGCTCACAAATCTCTGTGAGAGACACATTGTTATTGACCACGTACGCTTTCGTACACACATTATTACCGACGCGAGCCGCCGGACCAATGCCAGCCTCGCCTATTCCAGGGATTATCAGATGGCCGAGCAGTTAACAAAGCTAGAGAGCTCGGTGTATCACTACCTTCTCGACTTTACTGCCGAGAACACCTACCAGCCGAGCATTCGGGACATCGGCAAGCAATTCAAGATCAAGTCGACAAAGACCGTATCGGACCTGCTGCAGTCGCTTGCCAGAAAGGGATACATCGAAAGAGATCCGGCCAGATCGCGCGGCGTCAACCTTCTCGGCTTCGGCGCCGCGATGCGCACGCAGCCGGTCCCGCTTTACGGAAAGATTCACGCTGGCGAGCCTGCTTTGCTTCCCGAACACCGTCAGGGGTTCATCACGATCGACCGCCGTTTCGTTCCTTCAGACGAGGTTTTCTTTCTACGCGTGAAGGGCGACAGCATGACCGGTCGCTGCATCAACGACGGTGATTACGTGATGGTGAATCCCCGTCAGGAGCCTCACGACCATGACATCGTGGCGGCACGTCTCGGCGAGGACGCGACTGTGAAGACTTATGCCCGCAAGGGCGGATCGGTGGTGCTCGAGGCCGCGAACCCGGCGGAGCGCGACATAGCCATCCAACCTGGAATGGATTTCGGAGTCCTCGGCGTCATCTGCGGAGTTTTCCGGCCGGGATTCGACGCGAACCAGGGTGGCAACTCGATCACATCCTAGCAGTAAGCGTCAAGGAACGTCAGCGGTCGGCCTCGCAGGCCGGCCGTTTTTTCGTTATGGTCATAGCTCATTCCGAGGTGTTAACGATGGCTGACCCGAATCGCGATTCGCTGGGAGCATCCGCTCTCACTCTCAAGCAGCTCACGCCGGTGCTAATTGTGGATGCGGTGGAGCCTTGCATCAAATTCTGGACTGATCGCCTCGGCTTCGAGGTTACGAATCAGGTGCCCGACACCGACGGGAAGCTGATTTTCGCCAGCGTTCAGAAGGGAAGCATCGAGATCATGTACCAGACGCGAGCGAGCGTGATCAGCGAGCAGCCGGGCTCGGCACCGGACCTCACCGGACACTCGGTCGCGCTGTTCATTACGGTCGGCGACCTCGACACCATCGCTAAATCATTGGCCGGCGCGCCCGTGGTCAAGCCGCGTCACGAGACGTTCTACGGCAGCACCGAGATCTACGTAAAGGAGCCGGGAGGGAATACTGTGGGGTTTGCGCAATTCTCGTAGCTGCGCTGGTCGACCGTTTTCAGTTGCAGTTGTCGGTTACCCACTAGGAGGCGGCATTTCCGTATTGCCCCGCTCGACGGGCTGACCGGGAATCACCGGACCGTTTGTTGTCCAAACGACATTTCGGTGCGTTCGAGCGGCGACATCGCGAGTGATCAGGTCCGACGTTCCGCTACCGGGACGCGGACGTCCGTGTTCCCATGGCGTCAGCGGTACCAGAACCGCCGCTGGACTCGGCACCGCCAATAGCCGAGACGCTATTTGCCGGATTCTGCCCGAGTCGCTGGATCGTGTCGGCATTTCATCGAACGGTATTGCGTATTGCCGGAATTCCGACACCGCTTCGTGCTCCCACCGCAGTTGTGTGGTGTCGGTCGTGTCGAGCGCCAGAATAACGTGGCTGCGCCTGCCCTGAATGAAGTTGCCGAGCATCTCGTAATCGTTTGGGTAGGGCGCGATCCACTTGTCGTTGCCGAAGTTTCCGAGCTGGCCGCGCTCGAAATTCGGGATGCGCGTGTCGAGAAAATTGCCCTGTAGGTATCCTGGTCCAGTCACAGTGCGCGCGCCCATTCCTTCGAGCATGTGCTTGACGAGATTGACGCGATCACGGCCCAAACCGCAATGCACGTAGTAGCGCCCCGTGCCCTGACTCGCGATCCGCCGAATGAGAGCGAGCGACCGCTGGTTATTGCTGATCCATGGCAGCATCGGCGCCTCGACGAGCTTGATGCCGATCTCGCGCGCCAGCCGCCGCTCGTCGATGATGGCTTGCCGCTCAACCAGATCGGACGAATGCTCCAGGGTGATCACAGCGGTGTAGCCTTCGCTCTTGAACCCACTCAGCGTCGCCGAATCGGGATAGCGACCGAACTCCCAGATGGCACCCGATGCCATGGTCAGTTTTGAGCTGGAGCCGCCCGCGAGCGAGGCGAACAATTTTCCAGGGTTGGACCACAGCCAGACGGCGGTGATGGCGAGCGCCGTCGCGATCACCGGAACACCGTAGCGCACTACGCCGCTCCGGGCGACCAGAATGCGGCGCTGGAGCCAGCGTGCAAAGAGCGCCGAGACGACGACATAGGCGAGGATCACCAGCATCAGGACGAGATTCTGAAAAGCCTGATCCGTTCCGAGGCGCTCGAGGCCGGCGAGGATCCAGCGGACGGGCAGCAGGAGGACGAACGTCCCGAAGAACATTCCCACCATGAGCCAGAGATACAGGAATGACGCGAAGACGAACCGCCTGCTTCGACCGTGCGACGTGAGCTGGGTGCTCATAGGTTGCCTCGAGCACATCTGTAGCAACCTGTGTTCCCACGAGCGGCCGACTAGGCGACTCTAATCGCGCGGTGCCTGGTTTTCCGTACCTGCTTTGGGTGTGGAACCCGCGAGCGCCGCCGCCCGTTCGCGCTCCTTTCGCTCCCGGATGCTACGCACCGCCTTCATGAAGTCAGCATCGTTGATCGCCTGCTGCGCGTGCCACGAAATATCCCGGTTCATGGCTGCGTACGTGCGGTCCCGCTCCATCGTCGTCGGA
>DASWDV010000151.1:0-7077 GCA_036395075.1 Gemmatimonadaceae bacterium
TGGTGTGACACATCGCGCACGGACCGTTTTCGAATACGACCTGTCCTTTTGCGGCGGCTGAATCCGTCGGCGTTGGAGCCGGCTGGCGCTGGTGCTCGATCCATTTCGCGAAATCCGCGACCGGTTCGGCTACTACGAGCAGTGCCATCTTCGCGTGCTCGAGTCCGCAGAACTCGGCGCATTGGCCACGGTAAATTCCGGGCTTATCGGCGCGCATCCAGAGCACGGTTTTGTGTCCGGGAATGAGATCCTTCTTGCCACTCAGATTCGGCACCCAGAAGCTGTGAATCACGTCGTGGGAGGCGAGCTTGATCACCACCGGCCGCCCCACAGGAATGTGGATCTCGTTCGCGGTGCGGACGATGTTGTGCGGAATCGGATCTTCGTACGAAACGTCCCACCACCATTGATGTCCGGTGACGTCTATCGTCAGCGTCGGAGTGGTCGGCATGTGGCCTATGCCCCGTGCGACCGCGAAATCGTAGAGGAGGAAAAGGAACAAGACCGGGACGACAACGGCTACCGCGAATTTGACGACGTAGCTTGCGCGCTCCTCGCGCGCGGGAGACTCGAGGTCGTCCGCGGCCACGCGTCGGTTCCGGATCACAAGCAACAGGGCGCCGACGACGATAACGTACACGACGACCGACACGACTATCATGAAGTAAAAGAGCTGTCGAGTGGACGCCGCCTGCGGTCCCGCGGGATCGAGCACGGATTGTCGGTCGTAGCCGGTGCAGGCCATCGCGCCGCAGACGAGCGCACCGAAAATCGGACTCCGTAACCTCACCGGCTTGGAGTATTGATGTTTTTCGGTTTTTGTGGGGATCGGAGCTGCAAATCGGGACTTACGTACATGTGATCCTCACGTGCCGAGCTCACAGTCGTTCCCTCGAGGCCGCTCAACGAGCGTACATATCCAACCAGCTGCCACACCTGCTGATTGGAGAGTTTCCCCTTCCAGCTCGGCATGCCGTTGGGTCGTCCTTCCGTTATGGTCGTGAAGATCTGCGAGGGATCGCTTCCGTATATCCACTCGTCATCCATCAGCGGCGGTCCGATTCCACCACCACCCTGAAAGTGACACCCCGAGCAATTCATCTGATTGAAAAGTCTCTTCCCTTCGGAAAGCGCGTACGCGTTGTTGCCGTAGGGAGATTTTGTGCTCTCCGCTACAATGGTTGGCCCAGGCTCCAGCTCGCTCTCTCTTACCGCACCGATCGGTGATCCGGCGGGAGGCATCTCCCTGAATTCTCGTTTTTCGTCCTGACAACCGGTGAGTATGAGGCCGAGCATCGTCACGGAAGCCAGAGCGCGAATCGGTCTTGCTCGCGATGTAGTCATGAGGAAGACCTCCCCGTGGTCGAGCCGCCCTCGATGCGCGGAACACCATATTCGTCGAGGATGCGCTGGATCTCCGGACGCCTACGCGCGAGCTCTGATTCGAGCGACGCGCGGAAAGTGGAGTCAGCGTGTCGCACACCGATGCCGATGTCGAAGACAAACGGAAGAAATGGAAGATCGATTTGTGGCTGTACCGGGACGAGCTTGAGCGGAACCCGTGAACGCTTCGCCCAGTAGCCCGCCATCGGACCCCACGCCACGGCGACATCCACCTCACCACGGACGACCGCGTCGATGATCCGGGACGGTGGGCTTTCCTCGGAATAGTCTCCGTAAACCGCGTAGCCTTTGACGTTCTGGATTATTCCGCGGTTGGAGAGCGCGTGCGCGGGTGGCGTGTTGGTTCCGTCGTCGCCAATGAGCTGGACACCGACTCGAACGCGGCGCAGAATCGGATCATCGAACGAGTGCACGTCGATGTGACGATCCCGGCGGGTCACGAACACGTAAGTCGAGCGATAGTATGGGGACGTGGCTCCCACCATTCCTAATCCCGTGGGCACGCCCATGATGACATCGCACGAACCAGCCTTGAGCGTGTTGCGAATGAATCCGCGCCGTTGCGCCCACCACGTGTACTCCACTTTCGCATGGAGATCCCGCGCGATGAGGTCGGCCAGCCGATTCTCGAATCCCTCCTGGCGCTCGTTCGAGAACGGGAGATTGTTGGGATCGGCGCATACGCGAAGCAGCTTCGCCGTCGTCTGAGGCGATGGGGAGGCGCTCGGAATTGCGCCGCTCGGAGCCATTCCGAGAGTGATCGCCGCGACGACAACGCTACGGAAGCGTGAATACATATAGTATTCCCCCCTTCGTCGTCTTGTCCGGAAGATCTTTCACCGCATTGACGAACCCGAGTGCCGCGGAGGAATCGCGCGCGTCCAGTCCACCGGCGACGATAGCGCCCGCCCAGCCGCCGACTCCCGCGAGCACACTGACGTATTGTTTGCCGTCCGGGCCCTTGTATGTCGTCGGCTGGCCGATGATTCCGGATCCGCACTTGAATTGCCAGAGCAATTTTCCAGTGCGCGCGTCGACGGCCTTGAACCAACCGTCCATTGTTCCGTAGAAGGCGACGTCGCCAGCCGTGACGAGCGCTCCGCTCCAGACGGGAAGATCTTCCTTGATCTGCCACGCTGGCCGGCGGTTGGCGATGTCCCAGGCGAGAAACTCTCCGCGGTATCCGCCCTCCTGTGGTGCGGCGTACATCTTTGCCGTCATGCCGACGTACGGCGTACCCGCGATATAATTCGCTTCGACATTTTCTTCGTCCATGCAGAGCAGCTGATGCGGGATATAGAGCAGTCCGGTCCGTGGCGAGAACGCCGACGGCTGCCAGTCTTTCATTCCAGGCGCGGCCGGGCAGATCTCGCGGACGATCTTGCCAGTTGCGGGATGTTTTGCCTCGTTCGGAATCGGGCGGCCGTTTTTCAGATCGAATCCCGTATACGACGTGATCGGGCCGAACGGATCGGCGGATAGAATCTGACCCGACTCTCGGTCGATGACATAGAGGAAACCGTTGCGCTCGGGGCGGACGAGGACCTTGCGAATTTGTCCGCCGATCGGAACATCGAGCAGAATCAGCTCGTTTACGGCGTCGTAGTCGAATAGGTCGTGCGGCGAGGTCGACACGAACCAGATTGCTTCACCGGTGTCGGCATCGCGCGCAAAGATTCCCGCTGTCCACTTGTTGTCACCCGGGCGCTGGTCGGCGTTCCACGGCCCCGGGTTCGCCGTGCCGTAGTAAATGAGATTGAGTGCGGGATCGAATGAGATCCAACCCCAGACCCCGCCGCCGCCGATCTTCCACGCATCGCCCGGCCAGCTCTTCACGCCGAGGTCTTTGCCTTTTTCCGCGGCGTAGTAGGGCCTGAAGCGCGGACCGATGAGGACGGCTGTGTCGGGACCTGTGTGGTACGCGCGCCAGGCGACCTTGCCATCACCCAAATTCAGCGCGGTCAAGCGTCCACGAATTCCGAATTCGCTGCCGCTCACGCCGACGTAGACTTTATTCTTTGCAACCAGCGGCGCCATCGTAAGACTTTCGCCGAGGTTGATGTCGGTGACCTGAGTGCGCCAAACAGCTTTTCCGGTGTTGGCATCGACGGCAATGGTCTCGCCGTCGAGGGTATTCAGGATAAGCTTGCCATCAGCGAACACGACGCCGCGATTCACGACATCGCAGCAGGCGACTCCCTGCGAGGCGGCTTTCGGCGCCGGCTTGAACGTCCACTTGGCTGGCGCGCCGGGTTTTGTGAGGTCGAGGGCGTAAAGAAAATTCGGGTACGACGTGACGACGTACATCGTGTTGTTGACGACGAGTGGCGCCGCTTCCTGCCCGCGGTTTACGCCCAGTGAGAAAGTAAAGGCGACACGCAAAGCGCCGACGTTCGCCGAATTGATCTGGGCCAGTTTGCTATAGCGGCTACTGGCGTAATCCTTCGCGGGGCGGCTCCACTGCCCATCGTCCGCCTCGTCGTTCGCGATGCCGATCGCGACTCGCGGCTCGGCGGCGTTGGCGGCGCCGACAAGTTTTGCGTTGGCTGTTGGCCCCGATGACGGCTCGCCCTTCATGCCGTGCTCACGACCGCACGCCGAGCAGATTGCCAACACGACGACCGAGCGTGTCAGGAGCGTGACACGCCTCGCCGGCCGCGGATGTAATCGAGGTGTCATACTGCTACCTCAGCGAATACAGGTAAGCGGCGATGTCGCGCGCATCGCGCGAGCTCACGCCCATGTTCGGCATCGCGGTCTTGTCATCGACCGCCTGGGGATTCTGGATCCATTCCATCAAATGATCGGGCGAATTGGTTAGAACGCCGGCGATGTAGGACCGATCCGCGAGATCCGAGAGGTTCGGACCGACCTTGGAGTGTGCGCCCGTGACACCCGGGATCGTATGGCACGATCCGCAGCCGTACTTTCGTATCGACACAACGCCGCGCGCCGCGTTACCACCGGTAAGATTATTGGCTTGCTGTTCACTTCCATGGCACGCCGGCAGGATCCAAAGAAGTGCCAACAGCAACCAGGCACACGCCAGGTAACTCACGGGCATATAGCTGACGAAGAACTGAATCGGTTGCTTTTCGGGCACGTTCGCATTCCTCATGCCGCGACATGACGCGTCGTGCGGAAGGCTGTGTCAGCGACGAACTGTTTCGCTCGCATCTGATTTACATTGTTGTCCTATGCTCAATAATCGATTTTGCGTTTCGCTCATTTCACTTTTCGTGCTAGTCGGTTTCGTTACGGCGTGCGGACAGTCGCAGGTAATTTTCGTACAGAGTCTGACGTCGCCGCCGCCCGTAAGGCATGAATTCAGGGGTGTGTGGGTCGCGTCCGTCGAGAATATTGATTGGCCGTCGCAACCGGGCCTCTCGACGCAGGAACAGAAAGACGAGCTACTGGGGATTCTCGATCGGTCTGTCGCTCTACATCTAAATGCGATAATCCTGCAGGTGCGTCCCGCGGCCGACGCTCTTTACGCGTCGCCATACGAGCCGTGGTCGGAATACCTGACAGGTCAAATGGGCCGGGCGCCGAACCCGTGGTACGATCCGCTGGAGTTCGCGGTCACCGAAGCGCACAGGCGCGGGCTCGAGCTGCACGCGTGGTTCAACCCTTATCGCGCGCGCCACCCATCGGCGAGATCGAGACCTTCGCCGAACCATATCAGCGTCACGAATCCCGAGCTCGTGAAACGCTATGGAAGCATGTTATGGATGGATCCGGGGGAACCAGCAGTTCGCGAGCGCACGATCAACGTCGTGCTCGACGTCGTACAGCGCTATGACATCGATGGCGTCCACATCGACGACTACTTCTATCCATACAAGGAAAAAAATTCGCGCGGCAGAACCATCGAGTTTCCGGATGCGCCGAGTTGGCGGAAGTACCTGAGATCCGGAGGCCGCTTAGCGAAGGACGATTGGCGACGGGCAAATGTCGATAGCCTGATCCACCAAGTGTACGTCCGAATAAAAGCGGTCAAGCCGTGGGTGAAATTCGGAATCAGTCCGTTCGGCGTATGGCGTCCGGGAAATCCGCCGCAGATCGGCGGCTTCGATTCGTACGCGGAGCTTTACGGAGACTCGCGAAAGTGGCTGGTCAATGGCTGGGCGGACTACTTCACACCCCAGCTCTATTGGCCGATCGACCGTCCCGATCTGAGCTACCCTGTGTTGTTGCAATGGTGGGTCGAGCAGGATGTGAAAGGACGGCACATCTGGCCCGGAAACTATCTCGACAAGGTGACGGGCACACCTACGGGATGGCCGGCGCAGGAGATGCTGAACCAGGTCGCTCTCACCCGTGCGCAGCGCGGAGCAACGGGCAACGTCTACTTCAGCATGCGGTCGTTCATGTTTGGAAGGGATAGTCTGCCCGAGAAACTCGCCGCCGGGCCGTACGCCAGCAGGACGCTGGTTCCGGCGTCGACCTGGCTGGACAGTGTTCCACCGCTTGCACCGGTCGTGCGCGTTGGTCTCGATGCGGGGACCGGTGCCACGACTGTTTCGCTGCAACCTCAGGGCGCGGAAGCGACATGGGTCTGGCTGGTGAGGACGAGAGTGGGCGCTGACTGGACGACTGAAGTTCTTCCTGGTCTGCAGCGCTTCTACATGATCCCTCGTCTGCCGGGCGTCATATCGGCCGACGAGGTCGCGGTGTCGGCGGTGGATCGAAACGGGAACGAGAGTGAGGCGGTACTGGTCGGGTTAATACCGCAGGCTAGATAGACACGACAACTTAAGACTACCTGCTAGGGGCTTTGGGCCGAGCCGGCTGGCGGCTTCGAGCCTACTACGAACCCGTCCTGTAGCAGCCCGAAGCCCCAAGCCGGCTCGGCAGAAAGCTCCCAGCGGGTAGTCTTAAGTTGCAGTTTCTTAAGTTGCAGTTAATGATGTCGCAGCTTCCGTCTGGCTAGCCTACTTGTCCTCCCTCTTGAGCACCGCGGAATTGATGCAGTAGCGCTGGTGAGTCGGACCGGGCCCATCGGGGAACACGTGGCCGAGATGGGCATCGCACTTCGCGCACAGAACTTCCGTCCGACGCATGAAAAGACTCGAGTCCGTTTCCGTACGGACATTGTCGTCGGCGATGGGTGCGGTGAAGCTTGGCCAACCGGTGCCGGAGTCGAATTTCGCATCGGAATCGAAGAGCGGTGTTCCGCAACAGACGCACTTGTACGTACCTGGCTGCTTGCTGTCGTAGAACTCACCGGTAAATGCGCGTTCCGTTCCTTTTTGACGGGCGATCCGGTACTGCTCCGGCGTCAACTCTTTGCGCCACTCCTCTTCGCTCTTCGTGATTTTGTCGCTCATTGTGTCACTCGCTGGCTGTCCAATAGATGCGATTTTACCGTCAGCGCATCGGTTGTCGCGGCACCGAGCGCGGTATTGTCAAAAATACACCACGTCGCGATTCGCTGTGCCACTTTTTCTTCGATGACGCGGGCGATGCTCTCGAGTACATCGGGAGTGTAGGCCGAATAATAAATGCGGGGCGAGCCGTGGAGCCTCCAGTACGCAACGCTGTCATCGCCGCCGGGCACACTCGCCTGCGGTACGCGAGCCGGGTCCGCGGCGACGCGCGCGATGCGGTGACTCCGGAGCACTGTCTCGACTTCATCCGTGAACCATGTCTCGTGTCTGGGTTCGAACACGA
>DASWDV010000152.1:0-2076 GCA_036395075.1 Gemmatimonadaceae bacterium
CTGAGGAGGGCACCTTCGCGGGCCTGGCCGGACTCGGGGACCTGGTTCTGACGTGCACGGGATCGCTCAGCCGGAACAGGGCCGTCGGCGTGGAAGTCGGGAAGGGAAGGAAGCTCGAAGATGTCCTGCGTGATCGAGAAACCGTAGCAGAGGGCATATTCGCGGCGGAAAGCGCCCGCGAGCTTGCCAAGCGCGAGGAAGTCGAGATGCCAATTGTCGAGGCAGTAAATGGAGTACTGTTCGAGGGTCAGTCGGCTCGCAGCGCGATTGGCGCCCTCATGTCGAGAGAGCTCCGAGCGGAGGTAGACCGATGAAAGCGAAGGAGCCGGTGCAGGAGTTCTTCTCCATCGGTGACGTATGCACGCTGACTGATCTGAAGCCGCACGTGCTGCGCTACTGGGAGAGCCAGTTCAAGTTTCTCCATCCGGCGAAGAATCGCTCGGGGAATCGCGTTTACCAGCGCCGGGAGATCGAGTTGATCATGCTGGTGAAGCAGCTTCTCTATACCGAGAAGTACACGATCGACGGCGCGCGTCTGAAGATCGACGATTACCGGAAGAGCGGCGAGCTTCGCAATGTGGCACGCGCGGCATTGGATTCGCAGGCGGTCGAGTCAATGGAGAGTGACCTGCGCTCCATTTTGGCGATACTCGACGGTCAGGTCGAAGAGAAAGAAAGGGGAGCTGAAAGTTGATCGAGCCGCTCGTCGTCATCGTGCCAGCGTACAACTCGGAGCCGACGCTGGCGAACGTCGTCAAAGGCGTCCGTCGCACTCTACCCAACGCAACCATCATCGGCGTCGACGATGGGTCGACGGATGGCTCGGGCACGCTGCTGAAGACAGTAGCGGACGAGACAATCGAGTTCGAAAAGAATCGAGGGAAGGGAGCAGCACTCCGTGCCGGCTTCGACGCAGCATTGAAGAACGGGGCCGCGGCCGTCCTGACCATCGACTCGGACGGGCAGCACGATCCCGCCTTCGCGCCGGCAATCGTCGGCGCGCTCGATCGGGCGGACATCGTCATCGGAACGCGGGATCTGTCGGGGAAAGCCGTCCCCAAGCATCGCCGCATCGCCAACATGATATCCTCGGCGGCGACACGGGCCGTGTCCGGCGGCAAAGTGCGCGACAGCCAGTCGGGCTATCGAGCGATCAAGTCAGAAGTCCTCCGTAAAGTTCACGCAGTCGGCGACCGTTATGAGTTCGAGACCGACTTTATCATTCGCGCGGCGCGTGCCGGCTTTACTACTGTCAATGTCCCCATCTCCACCATATACGGTTCGCCGAGCTATTTTCGGGAGTTCCGGGATGCGTGGCTCGTGATCAAAGTCTTGTGGCGTCATCGCGCGGGGATCTTTAAGCGTTGAGATTGCTCTGCACCAACGACGATGGGATTCTGGCACAGGGGCTTGCGTGCCTCATTGAGGCCGCGGAGCCGCTCGGGGAGATAACGGTCGTCGCGCCAGATCGAGAGCAGAGCGCCACCAGCCATTCGCTTACGCTCCATCATCCGATTCGGCCGATAGAGCGGGGGGCAAGAAAGTTCCAGGTCGATGGAACTCCGACCGACTGCGTTATGCTTGCCGTCGAGGCGTTGATGCCTGAGAGGCCTGACTTCGTTCTCAGCGGCATCAATCACGGTCAGAATATGGGCGAGGACGTGCTATACTCGGGCACTGTCACCGCGGCCATGGAAGGCTTGTCGCTTGGGATTCCATCCGTGGCGATCTCCTTTGCCGGGGGCGACCTGCGAGCCGACGTCAGCATGCTGCGCGACCAGATTACGCCGTTGCGCGATCTGCTCAAGCACGTCTTATCCCTGCCGTCGTTTCCAGCGAACACCATGCTGAACATCAACCTCCCGCCGCTGCGCGGCGATGACATCATCGGCGTTCGCCTGACACGACTCGGCAAAAGGGTATACTCGGACTCGCTCAAGCCGATGCAGGATCCGTGGGGGCGTCAGATCTACTGGATCGGCGGTGGCTCGATCGCATGGTCGGGTGAAGAGACGTCGGACTTTCGCGCAATTCAGGAAGGGTACATATCAGTAACGCCATTGCACCTGGATCTCA
>DASWDV010000153.1:0-1558 GCA_036395075.1 Gemmatimonadaceae bacterium
AGCTGGGACCGTACTATTTACTCTGTTCGCGCCAAATCCGGGACCTCGGAAAACGAAATCAATAAGAGTTGCGAGGCGCTAGGCAGCAGGACACTCGGGGAAGCTCCTAGCTGAGAAGCTAAGCAGCTAACAGCTCCCCGCTTATGTACTCCTGTGGCCAGCTAGGCTCGTGCTACCGAGCATACGATACCCACCTCGCCATTTCTTTCATGGTGGGTCTCTTCCCGTACATCAGCAATCCGACGCGATAGATCCGCGAAGCGAGCCACAGCGCTGCGAGGCATCCAATCCCCAGGAACACAATGCTCGCCGCCAGATCGAGTGGCGGCACGCCGGTAACGGCCATGCGAATCGGCATGATGATCGGCGATGAGATCGGCACCAACGACAGAACTCTTGCCGTCGTGCCGGTCGGGTTCAATAGCACGGGTTGGATGAATACGCCCGTGCTCACGATGAGGATCATAAGCGGGCTCGCCGCCTGCCTCGCCTCGGACTCGCTGTTCACCGACGACCCAACCGCCGCGTAAAGCGAAGAGTAGAAAATGAACCCGAGCAGAAAAAACAGAAGAAAGATTATTCCGGCTCCGAGCGAAATGTCCGGCAGCGAGAAATTGACCGCGGGGGCTCCAAGCTTCGCCATTATCGGCGCGCGCAACTTGAGCAGCACGTAAGTCGTCACGACCCACAGTATCTGCTGCGTCAGACCTACCGCGCCGACGCCGAGGACTTTCCCCGCGAGGAGCGTGTCGGTGGGGACACTCGACATTACTACCTCGGCGACTCGCGTAGTCTTTTCCTCGAGAACCCCGCTCATGATCGTCTGCCCATAGATCACGATCGACAGATAGAGCAGGAAGCCGATCGCGAAGCCGAACATCACGCTCGCCATGCCCGATCCGGCACGCCCTTTTTCCGTGATGCGCTCGGTGCTGAAGTCGAGCGGGATGAAGGTGATCTCCTTCATTCGCGAATTGTCGAGTCCGACCTTCTCGAGCCGTGACGCGAGAATCGTCTCGCGAATTGCTGCCTTGATCTGCGCCATGTCCGCCATCGATGTGGCGTTCCGGCCCGCGTACCGCGCCGTCTCGCCAGCTACTGTCTGCTGGTCGACAACGACGTAGCCCGTCTTGACCTTTTGCATTACCTGGTGCGTCGCCAGACTCTCGGCCTGCGTCAGCGCGCTCGGCGCGACGACCGTGGTCTGGGGCATCTTCGTCGAGTTGGTGCTGTCGCCGGCGATGTTGATCGCGAGGCGGTGCCCGAATCCGGTTCCCGTCGCGTCGAGAATCGTAATGTTGTTGACGTCGCTGGTTGCCTTGCTGCGCGACGCCAGCCACGCCGGTACGATGATGATCGCGCTGAAGAAGATCGGGCCGAAGAACGTCGCGATCAGGAACCACTTCGATCGCACACGCTCGAGATATTCCCGTTTGATGATCGCCCAGAGCTTAGCCATGTCCGCTCATCCCCTCTTCGACGTGCGTCCAGGAGGCGCGCTCCGCTGGCGGCGCCGTGATGCTGACCTTCTGGAGGAATATCTGGTGCAGCGACGGCT
>DASWDV010000154.1:0-17719 GCA_036395075.1 Gemmatimonadaceae bacterium
CTCCCGTCGTAGCGCAAGTCGTTAAGGAATGGGCGGTCGCACGCGGCGTCACCCATTTCACCCACTGGTTTCAGCCGCAGACAGGACTCACAGCCGAGAAGCACGACGCTTTTTTTGCGTTCGACGACAACCGCCAGCCGATGGAGTCATTCAGCGGTGACCAGCTCATTCAAAGCGAGCCCGACGCCTCGAGCTTTCCGTCTGGCGGGCTCCGCTCGACCTGGGAAGCGCGCGGCTACACGGCCTGGAATCCGGCGAGCCCGGTATTCATCATGGAGTCCACTGGCGCTCGTACGCTATGCATCCCGTCGGTATTCATCGGCTACAACGGTGAAGCGCTCGACGAAATGACTCCCCTGCTGCGCAGCTCCGATGTCCTTTCCCAGAAGTCAATCACGTTGCTCGAGCTTATCGGCGACAAGGGAGTGCAGCGCGTCTTCACCACCCTCGGCCCCGAGCAGGAGTATTTCCTCATCGATCGCGCCCACTTTGGAATGCGTCCTGATCTCGTCATGGGCGGACGCACTCTCATCGGTGCGCCGCCGCCACGCGGACAGCAGCTCGAGGATCATTACTTCGGCGGAATTCCGGAGCGCATCCAGGGTTGCATCTCCGAAGCGGAGTTCGAGCTGTACAAGCTCGGCGTGCCGATCACCACTCGTCACAACGAAGTCGCGCCGTGTCAGTTCGAGATGGCGCCTTACTTCGAGGAAACAGATCTCGCCGTCGACCACAACCAGCTCGTGATGGCAACGCTTCGTCGTGTCGCGCTCAGACACGGTCTGCAGGCCGTCCTCCACGAAAAACCGTTCGCCGGAATCAACGGATCCGGAAAGCACTGCAACTGGTCGATGTCGGTCATCGCTGATTCGCCCGAGCTCGATGGGTTGAACCTGCTCAAGCCCGGCAAGACACCGCATCAGAATATTCGCTTTCTCGTTTTCCTTGCCGCCGTGCTCAAGGGAGTCCATAAGCACTCAGCCCTTCTCCGCGCTGGCATTGCCACTACTGGTAACGAGCACCGGCTCGGCGCCAACGAAGCTCCGCCCGCCATTATCTCCATTTTCATGGGTGACATGCTCACTCGCGTAATCGAGGAGATCGCCGCTGGTAAAGGCTCGGAGACCGCGGAACAGCAGATGATCAAGCTCGGAGTCGCAAAACTACCCGAGGTTCAGCGCGATAACACCGATCGCAATCGTACCTCTCCATTCGCGTTCACGGGCCAGAAGTTCGAGTTCCGCGCCGTTGGCTCCTCAGCGTCGATCGCGTTTCCTGTCGCGTTGCTCAACACAGCCGTCGCCGACGCGATCGGGGAGATCACGGATTCGTTGCGCGAGACTCTCAAAAAAACGAAGTCCGTCGACGATGCTGTGCTCAAGGTCGTGCGCGAAGTCTTCAAGGACACCGCGGCGATCCGTTTCGAGGGCAACAACTACTCGGAAGAGTGGGTCACCGAAGCAAAGAAGCGCGGACTGCCTAACCTTCGCCGCACACCGGAAGCACTGAAGGAGCTGATCTCGAAGCAGTCGCGAACGTTGCTCAACAAGCTGGGCGTCCTCACGAAAGAGGAGCTCGATTCTCGCTACCATGTGCGAGTCGAGCGGTACGTAAAGGACATGTTGATCGAGTTGCACACGATGCGCGAAATGGTCGACACGCTGGTCATTCCCGCCGCGTACACCTACCTCGGCCAGCTGTCCGACGCGGCTTCCCAGGCAAAGGCTGCCGGCATCACGGTAATTCCCCAGGTGACTACCGCTACTCAACTGGGTGAGCTCGTCCAGGAGCTCCAGGAATATCGCGAAGATCTGAGCGACGTCATCGCTCGTGTCGAAGCCAAGCACGACGATCCGGCGGGGCAGGCGGATATGTTGACTTCCGAGGGAGCGGACACGATGGCGGAAGTCCGAAAAATCTCTGACGCTCTGGAGCTTTCAGTGGCGGACGATTGCTGGCCGCTTCCAAAGTATCGGGAGATGCTCTTCCCGGTCTGACTTTTCGGTAGGGCAGGGCTTCGTTGACTGCCACTGAAGACTACCTGCTGGGGGCTGTCTGCGGAGTGGCTAGCGGGCACGAGCCGGCTCGGAGCCTGGAGCTGCTCCGCTCAAGGCTCCGGGCTGGTAGTCTTCAGTTGCAGTTCCAGATTGAACGCGATGCACCACCCCGCACGACCGGGTATTTTGGAGCGCATGACGCTTCAATCCGACTCCAAGCCAGTCTGCCCCTCCTGCGGCAAAGAAGCCGCTGGCCGCTACTGCGCTAACTGTGGCGCCCCACTGTCGGGGGCGACCTGCGCGTCCTGCTCGGCTGAGCTTAGCCCCGGCGCCAAATTCTGCCACCGTTGCGGAAGCGCCGTTGGCTCCGCTATCGCCAACTCGCGCGAATCGAGAACAAACGCCCTGCCCTGGATCGTCGCGGCACTCGCCTTTCTCGCTCTCTTTGCAATGGCCGCTGGGCGCGGCTTCAACGCCCGTCCCAGCAGCACTGTCGACGGTTCACAAAACGCGCTGCCCCAGGCTGGCCTCGATGATCGTGGCGCGCCAACCGACGACGAGTCCGCCGGAATCCGGGCGCCGGACATTTCGAGCCTGTCACCACAGGAGCGTGCCGACCGTCTTTATAACCGGGTGATGCTTCTCGCCAGTCAAGGAAAGACCGATAGCGTACAATTCTTCGCCCCAATGGCTCTGACTGCATATCAAATGCTTTCACCACTCAACGCGGATCAACGCTACGATATGGGACGAATCGGCGAAGTCGCGGGCGCGCTCCCACTGGCGAAAGCACAGGCTGACAGCATCCTGCGCGAGAATCCGAATCATCTTCTCGGACTGATTCTGGAAGCGCGTCTGGCGACATTGGCGGCTGATACCACACAGCTCCATTCCTACGAGAGAAGGCTGATCGCCGCGCAAAAGGCGGAGCTCGCAAAGAAAAGGGAAGAGTATGCGCGGCACGAGGACGACATCACTAGCGCTCTACGGCAGGCTCGCAAAAGCCTGGGAATGAAGTCATGACCTCGCCCAGCACCATCCACCTCGCACACAGCCCGGATTCCGACGACGCGTTCATGTTCTACGCGCTCGCCGACGGTCAGATCGATACTCAGGGGATAAGCTACGTCCATGAGCTCCAGGACATCGAGACGCTCAATGGTCGCGCATTACGCGGAGAGCTCGACGTAACCGCGGTCTCGATCCACGCCTACGCATACCTATCCGACCAGTATGCCCTCTTGCCGCACGGGGCGTCGATGGGTGATGGCTACGGACCGATGCTTGTCGCCAAAGCACCGATGACGCGCGAGGACATCGCTGGGAAACGCATCGCCATCCCGGGGATGATGACGAGCGCATACCTCGCGCTCAAGCTGTTCCAGCCCGACTTCATTCCCGTCGTGGTGCCTTTCGACCAAATCGATCAGATTGTGCTTCGCGGCGACGTCGATGCTGGACTTCTCATCCACGAAGGCCAGCTCACTTATAAGGACGACGGCCTGCACCTCATCGCCGATATGGGCGCGTGGTGGCTCGCAAAAACCGGCCTGCCTCTTCCGCTCGGCGGAAACGTCATTCGCAAGGACATGCCGCGCGACGTTCAGAAAAAAGTCTCGCGTCATCTCCGCGAGAGCATCGCCTACGGCCTGGACCACCGGAAAAACGCGCTTGACCACGCCATGCGCTTTGCGCGCGGGCTCGATCGCGACAAGGCCGACGCCTTCGTCGGGATGTACGTGAATGACTGGACCCTCGATTACGGCGAGCGCGGACGCGCGGCGATTCGACTTTTCCTCGATGAAGGAGTCAAGTCCGGCATCATAACCCGTCCGGTGACGGTGGAGTTCGTTGACGACTGAGTTGGTCGCCGAGCTGGAGCGTCGCGCTGCTCGCTTCGCTGCGGTGGCGACCGTGCAGCAGGCGATCTCGGCGACGATCTCGCTGAACGAGGCCTACCGCGAGATCTACAAGGCGGTCGCCTCGGTAGTCGATGCGCCCTGCTTCGCGCTGATGATCGCTGATCCTGTTTACGAGAAATTTGTCGCGCACTGCATCATAGTCGATTCCGAAGAGCGTGAGGGGGAAGGAACCCACGATTTTCCGAATGGAACCGAGACGATCGCCAAGGTTTTCAAGACCGGCGTGCCGATCATCTCTTCCAAGCCGGAGCGCTGGTGGAAAGGAACGATCTTTCAGGTCGCCGCCCGTCGCGAAGTCCAGAGCGAGATTACGGCGCCGCTCACCTATCATGACCGCACCGTCGGCGTGATGCAGGTCCTGTCGTACAAGACGAATGCGTATGACGCCCACGACCTGGATCTCATCATGCTGATCGCGCGTCAGGCCGCAGTCGCCATCGAGAATGCGCGGCTCTTCGACGCGCAGCGAAGCGAGCAGAAACAGACCGAGGCAGCTGCCGAGATCGCGCGCCTCGCACTTCGTAAAGTGACCGTTGCCGAGGCGAGCCGGACGATTCTGCGGATTCTCGACGAGGTCGTTCCGTCGACGGGCAAAGCAATTGGCGTCATCTCGACCGACACGCATTCCCTTGCCTGCGTCGCTGCTTGCGGGACGTGCGAGAGAATGGAAGGTGTCATCGTCCCCGTCGAGCGCAGCGCGGTGCGCGCGGCCTGGGCGAAGGAGGAGCCAACCTTCGTCGAGAATTTGCGCGAGAAGGCGCACCATCCTGATCGCGTCCCCGAAGAGCCGGCCATCACGATTCCGCTCATCGCCAGCAATCGCCGCCTTGGCGTGCTGGTTGTCACATCGGAGACGCCCCAATTTCAAATCGGCCCCCACATCGACGCCCTGTTGCGACTCGCACCCGCTGTAGCCCTTGCCATCGATGTGCTGCTTTTGAGCGAAGAGGAACAGCGAACGCACGCTCGCGAGCAGACACTCGCCGCGGCACTGGCGACAATGGACCAGCCAGTTCTGATCCTTGGCGTCGACGCAAAAGTCCAGTACGCAAACAGCGCTGCGATCAGGGAGTACCGATACGAGCCTAATGAAATCGCGGGGCTGTCGGTCGACGATTTCGTCGTCGCTTCAGCGCAGCTGTCGTCGCGTCAGACGATTCCCGCGATCGCACCCGACGATGCCCTTTGGACCGGCGAGCACGTGCATCGCCGAAAGGACGGTACGGAGTTCCCTGCTGCGGTAACGCTCAGTCATATTCGCGACGGCAAAGACAACATCGTCGGACTCGTGATTGGCGTGAGAAACCTCACCGAGGAGCGTAAGGTCGCTGACCACCTCGGCCGCACGGAAAAGCTCGCCGCAATCGGAGAGCTCGTCGCCGGCGTTGCCCACGAGCTGAATAATCCTCTCACCGGCATATCGACTTTTGCCCAGCTCCTGCTCGAGGACAACCTCCACGGCGAGCAGTTCGAGTCGGTAAGCCTCATCAAACGCGAAGCCGATCGGGCCATTGGCGTGATCCGGGATTTGCTGCTATTCGCGCGCAAAACCGATGCACGTGATGTCGTCGTCGACATCAACACCATCGTCAAGCACACTGTCAGGCTTCGCGCCCTCGCCTCCAGATCGAGTGGAATCGAAGTCCACATGCATCTGGACGAATCCAATCCGAAGATCCGAGGCGACGAGCAGAAGTTGCAGCAGGTTCTGCTCAACCTTCTGGTGAACGCTGAGTCAGCAATGGAAGGAGCGCAGGTTCGGCATCTTTCGCTGACGACGCAGAAGCGGCGCGGCCTTGCATACATAGCCATCTCGGACACTGGTCACGGAATGGCACCGGCCGTCAGTCAGCGGGTGTTTGAGCCGTTTTTCACTACCAAGCCGCCCGGCAAAGGAACAGGACTCGGGCTCAGCGTGAGCTACGGCATCATTCAGGCACACGAGGGAACCATCTCGGTGGAAAGCACCCCCGATGTCGGAACGACGTTCACCATTCTATTACCGCTCTATAAGGAGTCCGGAAAATGACCCGGATTCTGATCGTCGACGACGAGGAGACAATCCGCCTCGCTCTGCGCAAATTCCTGCGCTCGCGCGGCTATGAGGTCGAGATTGCCGGCTCCGGAGACCAGGCGCTCGCGAGCCTTGAGAACGACTCGTTCTCGCTCATGCTCTGTGACGTCCGCATGCCCGGCATGACCGGAGTCCAGGTAGTTCCGCGAGCCAGAGCTCGAGACCAGGACCTCGCGATCATCATGTTGACCGCCGTCAACGATGCGGCGACTGCAACGGAAGTCTTGTCGTCCGGCGCGACCGACTATCTGATGAAGCCTGTCGAGCTCGCTGATCTACAGCAGGCCGTCGATCGCGCGCTGCACAAACGCGCCCAGCTCATCGAGCAACGCCGCGTTGACAAGCTCATTCGCGAGGAAGTTGCGCTGCGCACTGCGGAGCTCGAACGCGAGAAGGAATCCCTGCGACTCATGTCGATCAGCATCGCCGAAACTCTGATCAACGCGATGGAGGCCAAGGATCTGTACCTCCGCGGTCATTCACAGCGGGTTGCGGAGCTGGCTGGTCAGCTTGCCGAGGAACTTGGCCTCGACGAGAGCGTGTGCGAGGACCTGCGGATTGCCGGCCGTCTCCACGATGTCGGCAAGATCGGAATACGAGAGGCCATTCTCAACAAGCCCGGACGACTCACCACCGAGGAATTCGAGCACGTCAAGCGGCATGTTCAGATCGGGCTCGACATCCTTGCTCCGCTATTTCACATCAAGCAGCCCCTCAAGTACGTCGAACACCATCACGAGCACTGGAACGGCGCCGGGTATCCGCTCGGCTTGGTGGGGGAGGCAATCCCCTTGGGCGCCCGGATTCTTTGCGCGGCCGATACCTTCGACGCTCTCACCTCGAAGCGGGCGTACCGCGAGCCACTCGAGCCACTGGCAGCCATCGAGCACTTGCGGATCGATGTCGGAAAGCAATTCGATCCCTGTGTTTATGACGCACTCGTTCGCGTGATCACGAGGCGACTCGGTCGGCTGTCCTCGGTACCCGACTAGGCGTCGCGGGTGAAGTCCCACTCTACCCGCGAACAGCGAATGGCTCTCTTGACGTCGCGCCAGCGACCTTTATCCGCTCTCTGATTGTGAGTAACTATCGGCGCCAATACACGAGGCACGCGACGTGCAGCGGGCAAAAGTCAGAAAATTGCGCGCTAAGTCCAGTGCGAGCGGTGACATTCTATGGGAGGCCTAATGCCGAGCGGTGAATCAGTGGAGCCATTGCGGTTTGCGGACGACGACGACCCGGACGATCTCGGTGGCTTCAGTCGCGGCAAGCGCTCCTATGACGACGATGACGACGAGGATGGTGGCTGGGCAATCAACGAGGATCACAGCGATCGACTCTGGGACAGCGCTGAAGACGCGGACGATGACGAAGAGGTGGATTCCGATGCCACGGTGGTAAGTGAGACCGAGGAGGACGAAGAGGAAGAGGAAGAGGACCTTTTCGGTGGCGGAGCGCCCAGGGGAAGACGCGGTCGTCCCAAGGGATCGGGTAAGAAGCAGGAGTCATCCCTTACCGGCGGCGGCCTCGGTGGTGGCGGAACAGGCGCAGGGGGAACGAGTGGTGGCTCAGGCCTCGGTGGCCTCTCGTCGACCGGTGCTGCAGGCGGGTTCGGAGCCGGGAGCACGCCGTCGGGGTTAGGTCGTACCAGCTCGTTTGGCGGAGGGCTCGGCGCCGGCGCAGTCACGCCGCCGACGGCCAGAACCCCGGCCGCATCTCCGTCGGCAAGCCGGCCAGCGGCAGGCAGGTCCGTAGCGGCGCCCGCAAAGAAAGCTGCGAAAAGCTCCGCACGCTCGTCGGGCGGCGGAAGCCGGAAAACGGCCCGAAAGAAGACGTCCGGTAGTCGGAAAACTGCGCGCAAAGCCAGCGCCCGAAAGGCCACTGGTCGTAAGGGCGGGGGGCGGAAGGCAGGCGCCCGGAAGGGGTCGGCACGCCGTGGGTCGAGCGCCCGCTCCAAAGGCGGCTCGAAGTCGCGGGCCCGCAAGAGTTCGGGCTCGAAAAAGCGGTCTAGACGCTAGATTTTTTCAGAACCCCGTGCGCAGTGCCCGAGGCGCGGTTACTCTCAAGTAACCGCGCCTTTTCATCAATACCGATGTGAGGAGCAATGCCGGACAACGACGAGCGCGAAGGCCGCTGGCGAAAAATTCTTCTGTCTGGGGGCGCCATCCTTGGGGCTGCGGCCGCCTATAACGCGTTTGCCCGGAAGGGTGTCAGCACACTCACCAACCTTGTCGGCGGCGAGGAGGGCGGCTTCGAGTGGCGCGACCGCCGCGTTGCATTCACCAAGCGCGGCAACGGCCCGCCGATTCTCCTGATTCATGGCGTCCACGCGGCCGCGTGGTCGTATGAATGGAGAAACAACGTCGACGCTCTGGCGCGCACCAACACCGTGTACACGATCGACCTCCTCGGCTTCGGCATGTCCGACCGGCCCGCGATTCGCTACTCGGCGCGACTCTACATCTCGCTCATCTCGGATTTCGTAAGTCGCGTGATCGACGCACCCACGGTTCTGGTCGCGTCCTCGCTCTCCGGTGCTTATGCGATCGTTCTTGCCGCGCGTGACCCGCACCGCTTCCCCGCCGTCGCGCTCATCGCGCCGTCGGGATTGGTACGACTCAATGAGCCGGTTGGTATTGGTGGTGAGGCAGGCCGGCTCGCCGTGGATACGCCAATCGCCGGTACCGCGATGTTCAACGCGGTCGTTTCACGACCGCAGCTTCGTCGCTATCTCAAGAACGCATATTCGAATGATGCGCTCGTCACGGGCGAGCTCGTGGAGATTTACTACGCGACGTCGCACCAGCGTGGTGCGCGTTACGCACCCGCCGCGTTCTTGTCCGGACATCTGAACATCGATGTGCGCCATGCACTGCGGCGTCTCAGTCAGCCGGCGCTACTTGTGTGGGGAGAGCAGGGATCGACCGCGCCCGTCGAGGAATTCCGCGGCTTTCGCGAGATCAAACGCGACCTGGAGATTTCAGTTTTGTCTCCCGCTGGCGATCTTCCGCACGACGAGCGAGCCGAAGACTTTAATGTTATCCTATCCACATGGCTGAATCGCCTGTCGCTCTCCTCCGCGCCCACGCTCGACACGCTCCCTGGAACGCCCGCGGACTTGCGGCACACGCAACAGCTCTTGTAGACGCGGCGGGAGTCCGTCCGACCAACGCCTCCGCGCGCGCGGCGCCAAGTGCGCGGGCTGTTCGATTCTACGTCGCGACTGGATTGCTCGATCGCCCTGAAGGGACTGGCACTGGCGCGACATACGGATATAGGCATCTGCTGCAATTACTCTCGATCAAGATCCGCCAGCGCGAGGGGCAGAGTCTCGAAACCATTCGCAACGAGATGCGCGACGTCACGGGCGATGCGCTGGAGCGAAAAATCGCCCTATCTCTTGCTCCCGCGCTCGGTGCAGGCGCCGCCGAAGCCGTAACACACGACGACGACATGTCGCTCCGCTGGCACCGTCTACCCGTTGCCGACGGAATCGAGCTCCACGTCCGAGAAGATTCTCCGGCCGCCCGCGAGGAAGCGGTGATCGCGATGCGCGAAGCAGTACGTGCCGCGCTAGGCCGCGCCGACATCCGCTAACGAACATTTTTCTTCTTTGTGACTTTGTAGAGCGCCCAACCGGGATCATTTAGACCGTTTCAACGGGCTGAACGACAAGAGGAAGAATGCGAAGGAGCAGTAGAAAAAAAAACGGGGGCGCCAATCGGACGCCCCCGTTGAAATGGCATTCTTGCTACTCAGGTGCAGACGATCGCGCCAGAAGAGTTATCGCAGGTCTTAGTCGATTGCGAGTGTGAGGCAGTCGCGGTCCAGGTCTGCGGCGGACCCGCGTTGACTGCAGCGATAATCGTGACGTTCTGCGAAGGCGTAAAGCCCTGGAGGGGCGCAGCCATCGTAGCCGTGCCGGCGAAGTACGCGCCGTTGTTGTCGGCAGCATACTGCTCTTCGTAGGTCGCGAGGTTGCGAAGGTCGGACTTCATCGCGGCGACGTACGCCTTGTCCTTGGTATTCGCAAACTTCGGAATCGCGATCGCGGCGAGAATGCCGATGATGACGACCACGATCAGAAGCTCAATGAGGGTAAAACCCTTTTTGTTGCTCATTTGTGAGGTACCTGACGTTAGGGGTACTGAGACGGACCGCCAATATGAGCGGTGGAGGACGCTCTATCGGAGATTTTCGGAGTGCCCGATGGCGATTCTCGGCACGTCTCACTCGCATTTAGCTGCGATTTCTTCGAGCACGTCGTATCAACCCAATGACGCAGAAACGTACTCGTCAGCAACGACCAATCGCCTGAAATCCGCCAGCCTGGGTCTGACGCCTGTTACCAATGTTTAGCCACCATGACGCGCTGGCACGTTTCCGCAGGAAATCGGTCGGTTTTCAGGTAGAAGGAACCTTTGGCTACCGTGACGACTTTATGAACTGGCTTACAACTAGTTTACAGGAGATTGCGCGCGCCTCGTTCTCCCCGTAGATGCTCGGCCAGCGCCTTTTTCGCCGCAGCGGTTTCGTCAGGCGACAACCAGTCGGCGACCGAGAACCTTTTACCGCGACCTTCTACCGCGATTGCCACGCGACCCGCACGCGTGACGAGCAGAGCGCCAGAACCACGCGGCCGCGACAGCGGATCCCGATCGACGAGCTCTAGCGGCAGATTGTAGATGTTCGCCGGATCGCTCGCTGCCATTACTAGAAAGCCTGCTGCGGATTGATCCTCGCTCGCTAGGGCGCGGAGCCATTCGACGGCGTCCGGTAGCGCGAACTGTGCGCCACCCAGGCCTTTCACGAAATAGCCGCGCCTCACGTCACCGCGAAACTCCAGACGTTTGAGCTCGCGATAGATCGATCGCCACGACACTGGCGGACGCTCACGCCTCCACCATTCGCGCGAGACGATTCCATAACGCGCCAGCCACTGACGCGCGATTCGCTCTGCGCGCTCTTCTTCGGGAAGCTCTGGTCCCATTGTTCCGCGTCGCCGCAGAAGCGACCAGCGCCCTGTCCACCCACTCGTTGCCGCGCCCGGTTTGTCGGGGCGCCTCCACCTCGGAAGTCTTCTGAGATTCGGGCGAGTCCGCGTATATCTCCGATTCGGCGACGGCGTATAATCGGACGGCAACCACGCTGTCGGATCATTTCCAGTGCGCGGCATCATCGGCTTCCACCGCGCCACTTCCCTCAGGGCCTCGACTGTATCGTTGGTCACGAGGCCCCACGCAACGAGTTCCCGAATGGCTTCCCGCACTGCCAGCATGGTGAGTCCCGTCGTCGCCTGGATGTCACCGATGAACGACGCTCCCTCTTCCACGATCGTCGCTTTCACCATCTCGGCATTCTCGCTCAACACGGCTTCCTCTGGCTCTTCCAGCCAGATTGCTCCCGTCCCTCGCTCGAAGAATCGGACTCGCGCCAGCGGGATCGCCCCCGATTCCGGATCGTATTTACCTCCTCCGCTCCATACCGGCTCGCCAGTCGCCGCGAACCGGGATAAGGCTGTTGGATCGTACGTCCTTACGCGCGCCCGAAGGTAGTCGCGCTCCCAGGCGACTGGCGGACGTGCAATACCATATAGTTGGCGGAGCGCTGTCTCGGTCCCCGCTATACCTTCGAGTCGGTCGCGCTCGTCCAAGTGCTGCCAACGCTGCATGAACGCCGCAAAATGCGGAAGCTCGACGGCCTCGATCTGCTTTCGAAGCGCGGCGAGAGCCCGACGCCGTCCAATCTCCACAACTCGCCGCGAGCACCACTCTATATCCTGCACTTCGCGCCGAAATTTCCCCCGCACCAGCTTCCCCGTGCGCTCCCATTCCACGAGCCGAGATTCAATCCATTCCCGCGACCAGCCATAACGATCCAGTATTTCCGGAGCGGTCACTGGTCCCGATTGCGTAAGAAACCGCGCGAGAATCTCACGGCGCGCGACCGACGGGTTGATCGCGGCGTGACGGAGTACCTCCGGAACGAGCGACGCAGCGTTTTGCTCGACCAGCTCCAGCCCGCCGCGCACCCGCGCCAACTGCTCGGCGCCGAAAGCCGACACGTAACGCGGATACGTTTCGGTCAGAATGAACCGCCACTCCTTCGAATCGTCCGAGCCAAGCTCGATCGCGATTACGCGTTTGCTCTCGAGGAGTTTGACAAACGGATCTCCTCTTAGACCTTCATCCTCAGTCGCAACACGGCCCCGTAATTCTTCCACGCTCAGATCGCCAGCCCTATCCAGCAGATGTGCGAGCTCGTCGTCGGTTCTCGCTCGTCGACCGGGCGCTGTTCCACGCCGTTCCGCCAGTGTCTGCTCGATCGCCTCGCGCGTGATGTCATCGGCGCCCTCTCCGCCCATTACCTCATCGAGCAGTGATCTGTCGATCGACAAGAGTGCCGCTCTCTGCTCGGCGCGCGGGGTGTCGTCCCCGTACAGCCAGTCCATCACGAAGCCGAACTGGAGACTCGCCGCGAAAGGTGAAGGCACATCCGTGCGCACGGTGTGAATGCGAATATTTCCCGCGGCAATCTCCGCCAGTGTTTCCTTGAGACCCTGCATGTCGAACGCGTCCTGCAAAACTTCGCGATAGGTCTCGACCAGAATCGGAAAGCTCGGGAACTGGCGAACGACTTCAAGCAAATCGAGCGATTTCAGCCGCTGTAGCCAAAGAGGCATTCGGCGCCGGGGATTGCCACGCGGCAGCAGCAGCGCCCGACCGGCGTTCATCCTGAAGCGTGCGCCGAAGAGCGACGTCGAGCCGACCTCCTCCATCACGAGTTGCTCCGCCTCCGCCCCCGAGAGGCCGAGCAGGGATTGCAGTGGCGTGCTCATCCCAAGATCGGGAAGCCGCAGCATGATGCCATCATCAGTGGTCTGCACCTGAAGGTCGCTACCGCTTATTGCCTCGCGCACTCGCTGCGCGAGCGCCATCCCCCACGGCGCGTTAATCCGGCCGCCGAACGCGGCGTGAATGACGATTCGAACTGCGCCCGTCTCGTCCCTGAACTGTTCGATGACGATGTTCTTGTCGTCGGGAACGATGCCCGTCGCGGCCCGCTGCGACGCGATATACTTGACGAGAGAGTTTGCCGTCGCGATGTCGCAACCATATTCAGCCGCGAGTCTCTCTTCATTCGGTGATTCGGCAAGCTCGCGACGCAGTGCCCCGACGCGATGACTCAGCATCAGGGATCTGGCCATGTATTCGCCGTGCCAGAACGGCATCCTCGCTGGCACTCCGGGCGCGGGCGTGACGACGACGCGATCGTGCTCGATTGCCGCGATTCTCCACGTCGAAGAGCCGAGCTGAAAGACATCGCCCATCCTCGACTCGTGCACGAACTCCTCGTCGAGCTCGCCTAGTCGTGTGCGATCGGGAAGATTCACGGTGTACAGTCCACGATCCGGAATCGTCCCACCCGAGATTACTGCCGTCATCCGCGCTGCTCGGGTTCCGGTCAGCTTGTCGTTGACGCGATCCCAGGTGATGCGCGCCTCCAGCTCGGCGGCGATGTCGGACGGGTACTTGCCGGACAGCATCGCGAGTACTTCGTCGAAAGCGCCACGCGTCATCTGGTGATACGGGTACGCCCGCCTCACGACGTGAAAAAGGTCTTCACTTTTCCAGTCGTCCACGGAGACTGCGGCAACGACGACTTGAGCCAGCACGTCGAGCGCATTTTGCACCACGTGGGTCGGCTCGACATCCCCGGCCCGCATGGCTGCTACTATCGCCGCGATCTCTACCGCATCGTCGCGAAAAGTCGGCACCAGTATTCCGCGACTGGGCACTCCAAGTGTATGACCGGCTCGACCGATTCGCTGCAGCGCAGCGGCAACCCGTTTGGGAGATTGCAGCTGGATCACCAGGTCCACCGATCCAATGTCGATGCCAAGCTCGAGGGAGCTCGTTGTCACGAGAGCACGTAACGATCCCGCCTTCAGACGTTCCTCCAGTGCGAAGCGGCGCTCCCTCGCCAGCGATCCGTGATAGGGCAGCGCGATTTCTTCTTCGGCCAGGTTGTTCACTCGTGCCGCGATCTTCTCTGCCTGCGCGCGATTGTTGACAAAGACCAGAGTCGTATTCGATGCGCGGATGTGCTTGAGAACGAGAGGTGCCACTGCGGGCCAGATGCTGCCCCCGACATTTCCCAGATCGGCGACAGGTGACTCGACGGCGATCTGCATCTCCTTGACCATCCCGCAGTCGACGATGGTTACTGGGCGAAACACCGCCGATCCGGCGGTCTCGCCGTCGCATCCGCCGAGAAAGCGCGCGACTTCCTCGAGCGGTTTCTGCGTCGCCGACAAGCCAATCCGCTGTGGCGAGCTCGCAATCAATGCTTCCAGCCTCTCGAGTGTCAGCGCGAGATGTGAGCCTCGCTTGGTCCCTGCGATTGCGTGAATCTCGTCGACAATCACCGCCCGAACGCCGCTGAACATCCCGCGCCCCTTTAGCGAAGTCAGCATGATGTTCAGCGATTCTGGAGTCGTGATCAGGATGTGCGGAGACTTGCGGAGCATTCGCGCCCGCGCCGACGCGGGCGTATCACCGGTGCGAACGGCAACGCGGATCTCTGGAAACTCTCTTCCCTCCGCCGCGAAGCGCTCGCGAAGCTCTCTCAACGGTCGGTCGAGATTTCTCTGGATATCGTTGTTGAGAGCCTTGAGCGGCGAGACGTAGAGCAGGTGGACCGCATTGGGTAGCGGTTCCCTCGTTCCCCGCACGATAAGCTCGTTCAGCTCCCAGAGAAACGCTGCCAGTGTCTTTCCCGTCCCTGTCGGCGCGAGTATGAGCGTGTGCCCTCCGCTCGCAATCGCTGGCCATCCCTTGCGCTGCGGATCGCTGGGCTTCCCGAAGGTCTCCTGAAACCACTTCTCTACGAGGGGATGAAATCGCGCGAGCATGAGCAGCTATCAGTCACATCACGGGCCAGCGGACGGCGCGCGGCGGCTGCTATAGAACGCGCCGCAGCTTCTGAGCCCCCCATTCGAGGATCTTCCCCGAAAGAGGCCGTTTTCTGAATTCATCGAGCTTTATCTCTTTGGACGACTTGATGTCGTTCATGAAAATCGAGTCCATCCGCGCCCCGACGTGACGGTCGAGCGCGAGAAGCTGCGATTCGTCGTTGAACGACAATGATCGGTTGTCAAAATTCATCGATCCGATCGAGGACCACATCCCATCCACTACCATGCTCTTCGCGTGCATCATCGTCGGCTGGTACTCGTATATCTTGACCCCACCTTCGAGAAGTTTTTCGTAATAGGTCCGGCCCGCATACCAGGTCGTCTTGACATCGGTCTTGCTGCTGACGGTCAGGACTCGCACGTCGACCCCGCGCCGCGCTGCTGCGAGCAGCAATCGCAGGAAATTCTCGCCCGGCACAAAATAGGAGTTGCTGATGTAGAGCGTCTTCTGCGCTCCGGCGATTGAAAGGGCCAGAAATCTTTCCGCGGGTGTGCTGCCCGTGCTCGGGATGCTGTGCATCAGCCCCGCCTGCACATCGCCGACGTCGGCGAATGAGCTCTTCGGAAAAAACATTTCGCCGGTAAGCAGCTCACCGGTCGCTTCGGCCCAACCTGCGGCAAATGCGGCCTGTAGCGCTGCCACAGTCGGACCCTCGAACCGCACGTTCGTCTCGCGCCACTGATCTTCGTGATGCCCATCACCGAGCCAGTAATCTGCAAGCCCAAACCCACCGGTATAGCCAACCTTGCCATCGACTACGACGAGGCGAACGTGCGATCGCTGTGCCGCCTTCTGCAGTGTGTACCAGCGCAAAGGTCTCAGCCACACCACCTCAATGCCTGCGCGCTTGAGGGCCTGGATCCAATCCCGTTTGAGCGGCTGCGAGCCGAACGCATCGAGTAGCAGGAGGACGCGAACCTTCTGTTGGGCACGATTGATCAGGTACTTCGCCATCGTGTCGGCAACCGCGCCCGGCTGCGAATAATACATCTGCACGGTGATGGTCTGTTTCGCGGCTGCTAGATCCTTCCAAAGTTGAGGATAGGTCCCATCTCCATCCAGCAGTACCTGAACGTTGTTGCCGGGATCGATGTGCGTTCCCGTAAATAGCTCGATGCTCCGCGCGAACAGTGGATCTTCAATGCTCGGTGGACCGTTTCTATCGCCCTCTGCAATTACACTCCTCACCGGCGTGTCGTGCGTGACCGACAGAATGCCGATCAGGGCCAGAACCACCCCAAACATGACGAGCGCCGCGATTGCGATGTACTTGATCAGTGACATATTCTCTCTGTATGACCTTCGTGGCCCGTCGGCGAATCGCGACGCGTGCTATCGTCCTCGACCGGTCTCTCGAGTCGCTTCCTATCTTCCGACTGAGCGACTCCGCCGAGGATACGGCAATTTCCTTCTCTCCCGAGAGCGGTGGACGGTGGCGCGTCTTGCCCAGTCCTGGTGATCGCCTTCCCGGAACCTTTGATCAGGATGTCTACATCGAGCTCCTGCACCGCTACCACGAAGCGGGAGCCCCCGAAGACGGAGTGATAAGCTTCACGCTCCACGCATTCCTTCGTTCCATTGGCCGGCGCGTTGACGGCAGAACCTACGAGCAGCTTCGCTCCGCGCTCACGAGACTCGAGCGGACTACTCTCGAATCGAGCGGTGTGTACGTTGCCGCAAGAGAAGGACACCCGCTAGAAGGACGCTTTACCATTCTCTCCTCTGTTTCAATCGCGCGCCGACGAATGGCCGAGCGCGAACAGTTCACACTTTTTCCGGTGCTGGCCGCATCGGAGCCCGGTGATGCTCGTGTCACGATCGGTCCCGTCATCCGATCCAACATCGCGGCGGGCCACACCGTCACACTTTCCGCAATGCACTACCTCTCACTCACTAATCCAGTCGCGAGACGTCTCTACCGCCTGCTCGAAGTCGCGAGAGAGGAAGGAATGGTAACCTGGAGAGTTCCCCTCGCTTCTCTCGCTGAGCAGCTGCCGCTCACACAGCGGTATCCCTCCCACTTGCAACGAGTGCTCCAGCCCGCTCACGAGATGCTGCTCGCTGCCGGTCTCCTTCGAGACGCGACATTCAGGCAGCTGAACCGGGACTGGCTCGTCGACTACGTGCTCGCCTCACGGGCCGCTTGAGCGCATGATGTTCCGCTGGTGCCGTTTGTGCGTCAATGGGGGAACACTGACCGCTTGAGGGCGTATTTATTACCTTAACGCCCCCTTCTTTTTTCCCAGACTGTATGTCCAGATCAAGAAAAAATCTGCTCTTCGGCCTCGCGCTCATCCCGCTTATGGTCGGAGGCTTCGTATTTCAGCAGCAGGAGACGCAGCAAGGCGCTCGCCTTCTCGACCAGGTCCTCAACATTGTCTCGACCCGTTTCGTCGACACAGTCGATGCCGCTACGCTCTACGAGAAAGCCGCCCGTGGTCTCGTCCACGAGCTAAATGATCCTTACAGCGTTCTGCTCTCCCCGAAGGAGCTGTCCACGTTCAACGCCCAGACAAATGGACGGTACGCCGGAATCGGAATGGAGATCGCCGAGACGCAGGGATTCATCACTGTGCAGCGCGTATTTCCGCACACACCTGCGGAGCAGGCTGGAGTGCAGGAAGGCGATCGCATCAACTTCGTCGACACTACCAACATCCGTGGCTGGACCGTCTCCCAGACGTCCGACGCGCTGAAGGGAAACCCCGGTAGCAAGGTCCTGGTCAAGTTCTCGCGGCCCGGCGTACC
>DASWDV010000155.1:0-3738 GCA_036395075.1 Gemmatimonadaceae bacterium
TGGCCCACCCGACGTACGACGACGAGAGAGCGCGCTCAATGGGATGCTTGAGAAGCGAATGCATTTCCTATCCTGCCTTGCTCCAGCTTGGCACTACACCGAGCAAGCGGTACGCGCTCTGTCTGACACGCCAGCCAGCGCCTCCCCGAGCCGGGGCGGAAGGGAGTGCCGCGCCCGCGATCGAAGCGTGCTGATCGTTGAGGAGTGTGCGAGCAACTATCTCGAGGCCCGTCACAAACGCGGCCATAAGATAAATTGGATCGCCAAAGGCAAAACTGACGAAGAACGACGTCACGGCAAATCCGCACATTGCCACGGGGAAAAAACTCGCCGCGGAATAAACGAAACGCTCGGAATACAGACCGGTGCGCCAGGATTTCGGCAGGCGGCGCCGAAGACGCAACGGACTAAGTATGAGACCGAGAAGGAGCGACACCCACGCGACAAGTCCGGTGACCCCAAGCTCCGTCCCGGCTTGTACGAAAGAATTGTGGGGGGCGGTACAGCGCAGCGGTTGATTGCGGGGCCGCCACGCGACTTTAGGCGAGATGGTGCATTCCGCTTTGGCGAAATTCCAGATCCCGAGCCCGAATACCGGGTACTGGATCATGTAGCCAATGCCCCGTTTTATGAGCTCGGTACGGCCGTCAATGCTCGAGTAGTTGTAATCTGCTTTGGGGGTCATGATCGTCGCCATCTGCTTCCAATAGCCCGGCGGCGCCGCCACGGCGAGCGCGAGCATCCCACCGGCAAGCAGCGAAGTGCGCCGCGCAACCGAGACGCCGTTTACCAGAAACAGACTGGCCAACGCAACGGCGACCAGCCCGAGAAAACCACCCCGCGAGCCGGACCGTGCCATGGCCGCCGAAATTCCGATCAGATTGAGCACCAGCAGCCATCGCTTGAATCCACGCTCGACGAACAGTAGAAGCAGCGTCAGCGGCAGACCAATCATCAACAGCACGCCGAGATCGTTCGAATCGTACGTGTACATCTCGCTTAGGCGCGCCGTTTGGCTACCCGCCGAGGAAAGCTGAAAAACGAATACGGCGAAAATTGCCAGAATGCCGCAGCTCACCGCGAACGCCCAGACGAACGTGTACAAGTCGCGCACACTTCGGATGCTGATCGCGATCAGGAACGCATACGCGAGCGTCTTGATGAACGAATCGAGCATGAAAAACACCGAGTTCCCCAACGAGATGCCAAATGGCGCTGAGCAACATGCGAGCACGCCGATAATCGTGACCATCCGCATCGGCCAGTGCTTCAATACGTTTGCATGGGTCAAGGCTCGTGGCTGGAGAAACGCGTAGGCTACCCCGGCAACACTGAGGAGAAGCACGGGCCTCAATTTCGCGAGCACGGGATAGTGCAGGTGCACGCGACTGATTGTGACGATCGTCAGGAGGAAGAGCAGCATGCGAAGCGGATCACGCACCAGCGTGAGGCGGGCACCAGCCTCACCAATGGCCGCTTTCGCGTTTCGTCCAAAAGTTGCGCGCGACGGATACTTCATCAGGTCACTCACGAGCCCCGAATGGGATCCGGCCCTCATGCGGGCCACGGGCTCGCGGGATAACGCATGCGCAGCGCTCTACTAGCTCGCGAGAACGGAGCGCTTGTCGCCGATGAAGCGCGCGATTCCTGAGAGAGAGCCGAAGTTGGTTTCGCTGATCTCGTCTTCAGAGGCCTGAACGCCGAACTCACTCTCGATGAAAGTGATCATCTCGACGATCGACATTGAATCCATCACGCCTTTCTCCAGCAGGCGATCGTCATCTGCCAGCTGAAAATCTGCGTGCATGTAGAGGAAGTTTTCCTTGATGAAGCCACGGACTCGCGTGATGATTTCGGATTCGGAGGTCTGCATATCCTGAAGGGTGACGGGTGAACTATGAGAGCACGGAAACCGTGTCGTCGAGCATTACGGATGCGCCACGAACCGGGAGAGGTGCGATGTTGACTGCCCGCTCGATGAACTGATGGTGCCAGAGCTGAGTGGAAAGAACCCCAATGACCGCCTGGTTTTCACGAAAGCCGGTGACGAGCCCCGCGTTACAGCGGCGAAGAAGGCCCTGCACGGCGCCGGACGAGAAAATTCCGACGCGTCGAAGAGCGTCCGGGCTGAGGTGGTCACCAATCCACTCCGGTGCATGCGGTCCGAAAAAGCTGGGGGCGTCGGGGGCCCGGTATGGCTGTTTCGTCCGCGCCTTGATGCGCGGCGGCAGGATCCGCGCTGCCCAGCGACGAAGTATCTCTTTCTCCCGGAGCCCGCGCAGTCGCGATCCCGTCGGGAGAGCGGAGGCGAACTCGTACAGCTTGTGGTCGAGGAACGGGAATCGTCCCTCAATGCCGTGCGCCATCGCCATTCGATCGCCCTGCGAACTGAGGAGATATGGCGCGAGCAGTGTCGTCATTTCCAGATACGCTGCCTGATTCAGCGACGACCATCCGAAGAACCTCGCTGGAAGTGAAGCACGCAGCTCGGCCATCACGTCGATGCGACCGAGACGTGCCTTGAACTCCGGCGCGTAAAAATCCTTGACCCGCGCGCTGAGGAGGAAACGCGGCAAATGCGAGAAAAGCGGATCACCACGCGCTCCCGCGTCGAGGAAGAATCGCCGCCAGAATTCTCCGCCGCGTCCATGCGCCATCAAGTCCGGGTAGAGTCGGTCCAGCAGACGCTCGCGCCACGCTGAGCCCGGGTTTCGCAGACAGAATTGCCTCACCTGGACTTCTTTGAAGAGGTCGTAACCTAGGAATAATTCGTCTGCGCCTTCGCCGGTGAGGACGACCTTGATTCCCGATTCCTTCGTGAGCTTCGCGAGGTGATACATGGGGACTGCGGCGGTGCGAAGCACCGGCGTCTCGGTGTGCCAGAGCACCTGCGGGAAGCTCTCCGCAATGCTGTTTCGGCCGATCGCGGTAATCGCGTGGATGCTGCCGATATCGGTCGCGACCTCCCGCTGGAATTCGCTCTCGTCGAATCGAGGATCGTCGAAAGTGATGGAAAAGCTGCGCAGCGTATGCGGTGACGCGCTCGCGGCGAGCGAGGCGGTGATCGACGAGTCGAGGCCGCCGCTCAAATACGCCCCCACGGGCACGTCCGCACGTAGCCGCATGCCGACACTCCGCAGCATCAGCTCGTCCAGACGCTCGATCACATCCGTCGGCTCGTCGCGCGTCTCGGGATAGTCCAGCTCATAGTAGCGGTGTAGCCAGAGCGCCCCGTCTTTCCAGATGCCGTAGGTGCCCGGCTCCAATGAGGCGATGCCCGCAAAGGGGGTGCGCGGCGCGCGGGCCGCCCAGAAAGTAAAGACCTCATCGATCCCGCGAGGATCGACGCTCGCGTTGACTTCTCCACTCGCGAGAATCGCTTTGATCTCCGAGCCGAAGAAGAACGCGCCGTTCGGTTGCGAGTAGAAAAGGGGACGGACGCCAAATCGATCGCGGGCAATCAAAACCGTTTCGTTATTGCGATCGTAAATCGCGAAAGCGAACTGGCCGTTCAAACGCTGGAGCAGCTGCACTCCCCACTGCTCGTAACCATGGACCAGAACTTCGGTATCGCATCGCGTCCGAAATACGTGCCCAAGCTGCTCCAACTCGTGCCGAAGCTCAGGGTGGTTATAGATCTCGCCGTTGTAGGTAATGACGATCTGTCCGTCTTCGTTCGTCATTGGCTGAGAGCCCGCCGCAATGTCGACGATGCTCAATCGGACATGCGCAAACCCA
>DASWDV010000156.1:0-6389 GCA_036395075.1 Gemmatimonadaceae bacterium
GCGGCGTCTGGAGTTGGCTGACGACGGTCGATCACAAGCGGATCGGCATCCTCTACCTCTACACGGCCCTCGGCTTCTTCGTCTGGGGTGGACTCGAAGCGATGGTCATTCGCGCCCAGCTCGGAGCGCCAAACCAGCACCTCGTCTCCGCCGAGTTCTATAACCAGCTCTTCACGATGCACGGCACGACCATGATCTTCCTCGCGATCATGCCGCTGTCGGCAGCGTTCTTCAACTTCCTGATCCCGCTGCAGATTGGCGCGCGTGACGTCGCGTTCCCACGACTCAACGCCTTCAGCTACTGGGTTTATCTGTTCGGCGGACTGTTCATCTCGATTCCGATTCTCTTTGCCGTCGCGCCGAACGGCGGATGGTTCGGCTATCAGCCGCTGACGTCGCGAGCATACTCGCCCGGACTCAACATCGACTTCTGGGTGATCGGTCTCCAGATCCTCGGCGTGTCGTCTCTTGCGGCGGCATTCAACTTCCTGACGACGATCATCAACCTTCGCGCGCCCGGCATGACGCTGATGCGGATGCCGATGTTCACGTGGATGGCATTCATCGTTCAGGTGCTACTCGTGCTCGCGTTCCCGGTGCTCACTATCGCGCTGGTATTCGTGCTGTTCGATCGGTTCTTCGGCACGAATTTCTACAACACGGTGAGCGCTGGTGCCGATCCACTGCTCTGGCAGCATCTCTTCTGGATCTTCGGTCATCCCGAGGTCTACATCCTGATCCTTCCGGCGTTCGGACTGGTCTCCGAGGTCTTGCCGACCTATTCGAGGAAACCGTTGTTCGGATACCCGGTGATGGTGTACTCGGGGATTCTCATCGCCGTGCTCGGCTTCGGCGTGTGGGCGCATCACATGTTCGCCGTTGGGATGGGGCCCATCGCCGACACATTCTTCGGCTTGAGCACGATGCTCATCGCCATCCCCACCGGTGTGAAGATCTTCAACTGGATCGCGACGATGGCGCAGGGCGCGATTCGGTACACGACCGCCATGATGTTCGCAATCTCGCTCGTCGCACTTTTCACGATCGGCGGAATTTCCGGGATCATGCACTCTTCGCCTCCCGCTGACCTCCAGCAGACCGATACCTATTTCATCGTCGCCCATTTCCATTACGTGCTGGTCGGCGGCTCGATCATGGGAATTTTCGCCGGCATCTACCACTATTTCCCGAAGATCACCGGCCGGCTCATGGACGAGAAGCTCGGCCAGATTCACTTCTGGCTCACGTTTGTCGCGATGAATCTCACCTTCTTCCCGATGCACTTCACCGGCATGCTGGGCATGCCGCGCCGCATTTACACCTTCGACGCCGATCAGGGCTGGACGATGCTCAACGCGATGTCGACCGTCGGCGCGATGATCTGGCCGATTGCGACGGTCTTCTTTATCTACAACTTCTTCAAGAGTCGCCGAAGCGGAGAGATTGCCGGCTCCAATCCGTGGGGCGCCGGAACACTCGAGTGGAGCATCCCGAGCCCGCCACCGGAATACAACTTTGCAAAAATTCCGACTGTGACCAGCAGGTATCCGTTATGGGAAGGAAAGGAGGTCGATCGCGAGAGCGCGCGGATCAACTCGCAGGAAGGGAAGACTCCGGCCGACCTTGGGATCGTCATGCCTTATAACACGATCAAGCCGCTGCTCGTCGCGCTCGGACTCGTGATCATGTTCTGCGGACTGATCTTCGCGCGCGCGCTGATCGCTGTTGGCGCGGCGACGATGGTCCTTTCACTCTATAGCTGGCTCCTGAGCCCGCTCGAGCCGGAGCACCACTAGACAATGACCGCATCAGTGGTTCACACGAGCGCGCCGGCTGCGCACCACTACACAACCCTTGGGCTCGACAGTCGCAAGGTGGCGATCTGGGCCTTCATCGGCTCGGAGTGCATGCTCTTCGTGTCGCTGATCTCGACGTATCTGATCTATAAGGGACGCAGCGTGGTCGGGCCATTTCCACACGAAGCGTGGACAGATCCGACCACCGGCCACGTGCTCCGGCCGATTCTCAATATTCCGGTGACATCGGCATCGACTTTCGTGCTGCTCATGTCGTCGCTGTTCATGGTGCTCGCGCTCGCGGCAGTGCAAAACAAGAACCTTCCGAAGCGCACGCGCGGCGACCGCATCCTCGGTTCCTCGCGCCTGTGGCTGCTGATGACCGCGCTCGCGGGAACCACTTTCCTCGGATTCCAGGCATTCGAGTTCACGTCTTTCGTCCACGAAGGACTGTCGATCCGAACCAACCTGTTCGGCTCGTCGTTTTTCACGCTGACCGGCTTCCACGGCGCCCACGTGACCGCTGGTGTTCTGTGGCTGGTCACTCTTCTGGCCATCGATTACCGGCGCGGCCTGGGTCCGCGGGACTCACTGCTCGTCGACATCGCCGCGCTGTACTGGCACTTCGTCGATGTAGTGTGGATCGCGATCTTCACTCTCGTCTACCTAATCAAGTAACGGCGGAAAGATGGATACTCACGCCAGCATGACGAATCTTCCCGACACCGCGGAGGCGCAGGCACACGCCCCGCACGGCGAAGTGGAACACCCTCACCCGACGTGGTCGACCTACTGGAAGGTCGCACTGATCCTGACGCTCATCACGGTCGGGGAAGTCTGGGCCTACTACATACCATCGTTCGTCGCCGGGCGTGGATTCGTTCCCACGCTGCTGTTTCTGTCGGCGTTGAAGTTCGCGATCGTCGTGATGTTCTACATGCATCTGAAGTATGACCATCGTCTATTCCGTGTTCTCTTCACTGGTCCGCTTCTGATCGCATCTCTAACGCTGCTCGCGCTGATGTTCCTCTTCGGCCATCTCTTCATAAAGATCATGTAGCATGTGGTTCCTGGCGCTGCTCCATCCCATCGCCAATCTCAGCTGGTGGCGATGGTCGGTTCACCCGAGCACTGTTCTCGGAATCGCGGCACTGGGCGCGCTATACCTCTGGGCCGCCAAAGCGTTGAAGCGCGAGCCGAGTACTGCCCAGCGGAGCTTTTTCTTCTCCGGCCTGCTCCTCATGTTCGCGTCACTCAATGGCCCGATCCACGACCTGAGCGACGACTATCTCTTCAGCGCGCATATGGTGCAGCATCTGTTGCTGACGCTCGCGGTGCCACCGCTACTGCTCGCCGGAACACCCGGTTGGATGCTTCGGCGACCACTCGCGACTCGCTTTATTGCACCGGCCGCGCGTTGGCTCACCCGCGCGCCGATAGCCTTTGTAACGTTCAATCTCACCATCGCTGTGTGGCACTTGCCGCCGTTTTACAATGCGGCGATGGCGCATCATAGTCTCCACATCCTCGAGCACCTGATGTTCCTAGCCGCGGCAGTGCTTATGTGGTGGCCACTACTCAGCCAGCTTCCCGAGTTTCCACGACTCGCGTATCCCGGTCAGATGCTCTACAGCTTTCTCATGAGCATACCGATGTCAATCGTCGCCGTTTACATCGCGATGGCGGATCACGTGCTCTATCCGGCGTACGCTGCGGCGCCACGTGTGTTGCCCCTTTCTCCTCTCGAAGACCAGTTACTGGGCGCACTCATCATGTGGATCCCGGGCGGGATCATCTTCATGATCATCATGACGGTGGTGTTCTTCAAATGGAACGCCCGCGGCGAGGATTCGACCGCGGGCGCTCAGGTGGACTGGAAGCCGTCCACCGCCTAGTCGTCCGTTCCCTCGAGCGCCCGTTTCAACTGCGCGTCCAGCTTGGGGTGCTTTCGCCACTGGTACCACAGCATCAGACTCGACGCCAACAGATTGGCCACGAAGATCTGCGCCCACGATATTTCGCCCAAGGCAGATTGCGCGAAGGCCGCCGCGATCATGTAGAAGCCCAGAGTCATCATCACGAACGCCACCAGCAGGCCGGCCAGGATTCCCGGCGTGCGCTCAGCCTGGTGCACGATCACAGTAAGGACGATTCCGACCAGGAAAAAGGCAGCGTAGTGAAACACGGTGTAGCCCAGTACATGGGTGAAGACGGTGTCGCCCATCATGTTCTTGCCGAGCACGCTGACAACGCCCTTTCCGAGAAAGATCGGCGTGTAGAAGGGATGTCCAGCGATCGTATCGACGATGAGGAACCACATCGCAATCGCGGTAGCGCCGATGAAACCGGTGATGATGCCTTCACGCAGAAAGTTGTGCGGCCGCTCAGCCATCGGTGTCCTCTGCTGCGGTTAGGTGCGAGCGTCGTCTGGGGAAAATACGCAACCACTGGATATATTCCAAGCGAACGTCACTCAATAACGTGAGCGGCAAACGCGTCACGGTCTGGCACCGTTCTCGCCATGTGATGCGGTTTCGCTCCCCGTCTTTCGCATTCTTGAAATCTCCAGGACGTACTGCTGAAGATGTTCTCGCGTAACATTCGCATCGCCATACTCATGGCGCTCACCATCTGCGGTGCGGCGCCGACGCTCGTCGAAGCCCAGACACAAAGAAGAACGACCACGCGCCGCCGGCTACGGAGGCCGAGCCGCAACCGCGCCCCAGTGGTGCCAGTCGTGCGCTACAGCACTCCGCGGAGCTCTGCCGACGTGGCATCGACTCTGGCCGGACTCACTGGTCGTACGCGCAGCGGAACGTGGGGCGTAATGGTGGTCTCTCTCACCAAGGGCGACACTCTCTACGCGTACAACCCGAGTGAAGAGATGCTGCCGGCATCGACGATGAAGCTCCTGACGAGCTCGATCGCTTTTGAGCGCTTTGGACCGACCTACCAGTTCAGCACCGATGCGCTCCGCGACGGAGCGGTCGGACCCGACGGAACCCTGAGCGGAAATATTTACATTCGCGGCGATGGCGACCCCGCGCTTTCCGGAAAATTTCTGCCGGGCGGTCCGTCGGCGCCAATGAATCGGCTTGCCGATCTCATCGCGTCGAAGGGGATAAAGCATGTAACCGGGAACGTCATCGGCGACGCGAGCGGATTCGATGATCAGAAAGTCCCGGAAGGTTGGCTGACGCGCTACCTCCAGGCGTCATACGCCGCGCGAGTCTCGGCGCTATCGCTCAACGAGAATCTCGTCGCCGTTTCTGTAAGTCCGACGTCGCCCGGCAAGCCGGCGAACGTTGTGCTCGAGCCGTCCACGAGCGCCATCCCGCTCGTCGCCAATGTGCGGACTGTCGCCGGAGGCGGCGCCCGCCTCGGTTTCCGCAAACAGGGTGATGGGACGATCGTCGCGAACGGCTCGATCGGATCCCGAACGGGGACGCGCAAATATGTTTACATCGTCGAAGACCCTGCGAGCTTCACGACCGGCGCCTTCAGGAACGCACTCATCGCGCGCGGGGTGAAGGTTGACGGTGGCATCCAGCTCGGCAAGACGCCGGCTAGTGCCGTCAAGGTCGCGAGCCTGCTGTCTCCGCCGCTTGCGAGCATGATCGCCGCGATGAACCGCGAGAGCATCAATCACTACGCCGAGTTGCTCTTCAGGGACGCCGCGCGCGGTCCGCAGCGCGATGTGGTGGGGAGCGTGTCGAACGCGAGTGCGTTGCTCGAGAGATTTTTTGCCGGCAAGGTGGGTGCGGACACGACTCGACTTACGTTCGCCGATGGAAGCGGTCTCTCGACTCTCGATCGAGTTACGCCCCGTGCCCAGGTCCAACTGCTGGGCTACGCCCATCGCGCGACTTGGGGTCCGTGGCTCCATTCGTCGCTTCCGGTCGCCGGCGACTCCGAGCTCCTTAGACGCCGAATGCGGAACACACCAGCCGAGGGGAACCTGCACGCCAAAACCGGTACGACCAACGACGTCATCGCGCTCGCTGGGTACGTCACGGCGGTAAATGGTGAGGTCCTCGCCTTCTCGTTTCTCTACAATGGTAGCGACCGCTGGACCGCCAAGTCGATGATCGACGTCATGAGTGAAACATTGGCGAGCTTCGGGAGGTAAATACTCAAGGGGTAACCCTTTGAGAAACATATCTTTACGTTGAAGAAAGAGCGCCGCAGGTGGCATCCTTTCTGCACCGCACAAGTAGCGAATCGCGTGAGTCAGCCGCGTGAGGTCATAAATTGATGTCTTATCGTACTTTCGTAGATAGGGACGGCTCGTACTGGCAGGTCTGGGACTCGCAGCCCACCAAGGTCGAGCGGCGGGTTGCCGACGCGGACAGACGCCGGTCGCAGAAATATCCATGGCGAGGCGCCGATCGGCGTAGCGGAATCGAGCGCCGAACCACGAGCCAGCGCCGAATCACCCTCTCCGCAGGCTACGGCGCGGGTTGGCTAACCTTCGAGTCACTCGAGGAAAAGCGCCGCCTCGTCCCGATTCCCAACCACTGGGAAGATCTTAGCCAAGCTGAACTACGCTTACTCTGCGAGAAGGCAAAACGCGTAGCCAGGATCGAGGGCAGT
>DASWDV010000157.1:0-2400 GCA_036395075.1 Gemmatimonadaceae bacterium
ATTCGCGCCATTCGTCGCTCAGCTCGTGCAGCGTGAGCCCAAGCTGCCTTTGAAACGCCCGAGCGATGCCCAAGGTGGTCGCGTTCTGGAGGATCTCCCCGATCGCCGCGTCGCCCCAGCGCTCCCCGACGTACTCCCAGAGAGCCTGCCCGTACCGGTAAGGGAAATATTTGTCCGGACGCTCGGTCATCTGCTCGATCGTCGGAAGATTGCCGTTGACCGCCGCATCGCGGATCCAGGATGCGGTCAATGTGTGGCCAGGCCCGCTCGACAGATATTCGGCCATGCCTTCCATGAACCAGAGCGGAGGATCGATCTGATTGAGCGTTTGAGCGTTCGCTCCAGCTTTGCCGCGGGCGAAGATGTCGTACTGGAACTCGTGCACCATTTCGTGCGTGAGGACGTGTTCGAAGCTCCCGAGGTCGCCGGTCAGCGGCAGGATTATGCGGCCCCTCTCATAGTCCGTTACACCGCCCGTGCCTTCGCCGAGATCGCCGGTGACGTTGTTCTGCCCGAAGTCGGAGCGCGAGGAGAACAGAATGACCGGCTTCTTTTCGCGGAACTGGTGATCCAGCACTTTCGAGAGTCGAGCGTACGAGCGCTCCGCCATGCGGGCGGCTTCCATCGCTCCGACACGCTCCTCTGGGTAGTAGTGAACGAGCCAGTGCTCGGTCTCGATTACTCGCCAGTTGAAGTGGCGGTACTGCACCTGGTTCATGCCGAAGTACTGCTGCGCGTCGAGGCGAGCGCCGAGGAGCAGTGCCACGGTGACCAATAGAATCCGAGCCGCTTTCATTTCCCTTACTCCTGTGGGTCCAGCGCCACTGTTTCCGCATCACTCCAGAGGCGCTCTATCTGGTAGAACGCCCGAAGTGTCGGATGGAAGATGTGAACTACAAAATCGAAATAATCGAGCAGCACCCAGCGGCCCTGCTGTAACCCTTCCGTGTGATGCACGGTCAATCCCGCTTTCTTCATCTCCGATATCACATGCTCGCCGATGGATCTCACGTGGGTGTCGGAGGTCCCGCTCGCGATGACGAAGTAGTCAGTCATGTCGGTGACGCCTGCCAGGTTCAGCACTACGACGTCGTTTGCTTTCATGTCCAGGCAGAGCTGGGCGGCGCGCTTCACGTTCTGCGCACCTTCGCGGGCGGTTACAGATGGTAAGGATGTGGCCATGCGGTTCGGTGAAGGTTCGATGATGGCGCCACGGCGCCACCTCTGCTATGTAGCTTATCTGCGGTGCGAAAGTTCCGTGAGGGCTGAAAACGCATTTCGCACGCCATATCTATGACACGCTACTGCTTGATTACCCACACCTTGATTTCGGGGTGGACGTCGGCGTGAAGCCGGATGGGCACGCGATAAACCCCGAGCGCGCGGATTGGCTCGTGGAGCTCGATCTGCCGCTTTTCCACAGTGAATCCCTGCGTTTCGAGCTGGTGCGCGATGTCCGACGAGGTGACCGATCCAAAGAGCTTTCCCTCATCGCCGACGCGAGCGGAAAAAGTCAGGGAAACCTGTTCGAGCTTCGTTGCGAGCTCCGAGGCCGAGCCGCGCCGCTGCTCTTCCGCCTGCTCGAGGCGCTGACGCTCCTGCTCGATCCGTTTTCTATTGCCGGCGGTAGCCTCGTACGCGAATCCTCTCGGCAGCAAGTAGTTGCGCGCGTAGCCGGCGGAGACTTTCACGATGTCTCCCGGATGACCGAGTTTTTCGACTGCCTGTCTGAGTATGACTTCCATTAAAAGATTCCTGTCAGGGATCGTTGAGAACGGCTAATTCTAGCACAAACCCGCGGTGAATCGTACGGTCAGGTCGCTCGGGCCCGCTTGCGGATGTCGAGCCAGGTGTCGCCAAGACCGAGAGCGAGGGCGAGCGCGCCAAGGAGCAGCACGCCCTGAGGGATGAGACTGAGAACGATGATGAAGACGTAGCGGCCTTTCGAGATCCAGACGAGAACGCCGAGTCCCCGGATCACGTAGAGCGCGCCAAAGAAAAGCAGCAGGTTGAAACCAGCGCTCCGCCCATCACTGAAGGCCGGCAACAGACTGAGAGTAAGTCCAACCGCGAGCGCCCACACCATCTGGTCGCTGAAGCGAAACTCGGCGAGCGGGCCGAGAGGCGGTCCGATTCTCACTCTGGACAACCTGTGATACACGCCCCACGCGAGCCCGAGCGCGGCGAGAGACTCGAGCGCGAGGAGAGCGGGAAGCAGCGGGGTCGTGCGCGCCGGAAGATCGCGTTCGACATCCGCGCCAAACTCGTCCATCGTTTGTAAAATCGGCGCCCGTGCCGTCAAATCTTTCCACTCGGGCGTCTCCCACTTCGCCTCGAATTGCGCGACGGTCGCGGCAGCTCTTCGCATGAATTCTTCGCCGCCAGCGCGCTGGAATCGCG
>DASWDV010000158.1:0-3542 GCA_036395075.1 Gemmatimonadaceae bacterium
GTCGAGACACTCAACGAGCTCTTCACCTCCGGAGTCGTCGCGGGACTCGGCGATCTCTTCACTCTCGTCGCGATCAGCGTCGCGATGCTGATCATGGATTGGCGCCTCGCGCTGGCGTCGTTTGCCGTGATTCCGTTCGTGGTGCTGGTCTCGGGGCTGTTCCGAAAAGGTGTCCGCGAGACGTATCGCGACATCCGCGTACGCGTCGCACGGATCAACTCATTTCTGCAGGAGCGCTTGACGGGAATGCGGATCGTGCAGCTGTTCGGCCAGGAAAGTCGGGAGGCGCAGCGATTCGACGAGCTGAATCGCTCGCACCTGGATGCGCAGCTCAAGTCGATCACGATCTATGCGCTCTATTTCCCCGCGATCGAGCTCCTCACGTCGATCGCGCTTGCGATCCTGATCGTCGCGGGGGCCTCACGGGTGCACGCCAACGTGCTGAGCGTCGGCACGGTCGCGGCGTTCCTTCAGCTCGTGCGACGATTCTTCCAGCCGCTGCAGGATCTCTCCGAGAAGTACAACATCCTCCAGACGGCGATGGCCAGCTCGGAGCGGATCTTCACGTTGCTCGACACGGTTCCAACGGTTGCGGACGAAGGGAAACCGACGGGACTTCTCGCGAAGCGGACCGGCATCGAGGTCGCGTTCGAGGACGTGTGGTTCGCGTATGACCTTGCCCACCTCGCAAAACAGCAGGGCGCAAGCCGCGCCGACCGCGAGCCACTCGAATGGGTCCTGAAAGGCGTCAGCTTCACCGCGCGGCCTGGCGAGACTCTCGCGCTCGTCGGTCATACCGGAGCGGGGAAGACGACGATCGTCAACTTGCTGATGCGCTTTTATGATCCGCAGCGCGGTCGGATCACGATCAACGGTGTCGACATCCGGACAATGCCGCTCGCCGAGCTGCGTTCACTGATCGGTTATGTGCAGCAGGACATTTTTCTCTTCGCCGGCGACATCGCCAGCAACATCAGGCTCGCAAATCCGCTTTCCGATCAGGACGTCGCGCGAGCGGCCTCCGAGGTCGGCGCCGACCGGATAATCCGCGGTTTCCCCAATGGCTACGGCCAGATTCTGGGCGAGAGGGGCGCATCGATCAGTGTCGGCGAGCGCCAGCTGCTCTCGTTCGCGCGCGCGATCGCTGCCAACGCCCCCCTCCTCCTGCTGGACGAAGCGACGAGTGCGGTCGATAGCGAGATCGAAGCGGAGATCCACGCGGCACTCGATGTTCTCGTCGCGGGAAGGACTACGATTGCGGTGGCGCACCGTCTCAGCACCATCGCCAACGCCGACATGATCCTCGTTCTGCATCATGGCGAAGTCGCGGAGCGGGGAACTCACGCCGAGCTGCTGGAGCGAGGCGGTCTGTATGGGACACTGTGGCGACTGCAGGCAGGAGACTCGGAGCCGCTGTTGAAGCGCGCCGGGTGATGCTTGCCGCTCTTTTCACGTCTCCGTAGTTTGTGGCCAGGATGGTCTCCGCTGTCAATTGTACTTACCCACCAGTTGATCAATTCCAATGAGCTCCCGCTAGTGCACCTTGCCGTTGCGGCTCGCACTGATGTCGGCCGGATTCGAAAGGGTAATGAAGACTCGCTCCACGCATCGGCCAACGCATACCGCGGGCTGTTCATAGTCGCGGATGGGATGGGTGGCCATGCGGCGGGAGAAGTCGCGAGCGAAATGGCGGTGGAGATAGTGAGCCACGATCTCTCCGACCTGAACGATCTCGACGCGAGCGACGCCCACGAGCGTGTCGCGCGAGCTCTCCGCGACGCCAATCGAGCAGTTTTCGAGCGAACGAGAACCGAGCGGGACAAACTTGGAATGGGCAGCACAGTTTCCGCGCTTCTCCTCTCGGAGGCGCGATATGTGGTCGGCCACGTGGGCGACTCACGGATTTATCTTGTGCGCGACGGCGAGATGAACCAGCTCACGAAGGATCATTCGCTGGTTCAGGAGCAGGTCGATGCGGGCTTGCTGACGCCGGAACAAGCGCGACGCCACCCGCAGAGCAACGTCATCACACGGTGCATCGGAATGGCTGACGACATCGAGCCCGATGTGTTCGATGGAGAGGCCCGGGTAGGCGACGCGTTTCTTCTCGCTAGCGACGGTCTGACGGGGATGGTGGATGAACGGAGGATCCAGCAGCTCCTGGTATCTCGCGCCAAACCCGAGCGCATCGTCGATGCGCTGATACAGGAAGCAAACGTCAATGGGGGGAACGATAACATCACGGCGGTCGTCGTTCGCGTCCTCGCGGAGGAGGCGACCAACACTGATCGCGACGTAACGCCCGTTCCTCCCGCCCGCAGCCATGGGTGACGAAGCCGAGACCGTCGCCGGGCTCGCGCAGCTCTACCTCGGCAACATTCTTTACGCGCTCGAGCTCGCCGCTCTGGCTCTCGATGAACAGAACAAGCGCACCGACGCAGCGTTTTACCGGGGGATCGCGCGGAAGCTCGCCGATGCGCGCGGAAGAGAGAGCAAACGATGACCTCGGGGATTCGTCATCGGTTTGAAGGAATGGTGCGCGATCGATCGCTGCTGGTTGTCTCGCTCGGCTGGGTCATAGCAGTGGTCGCGTGTAGCGCGCCCAAACAATCGCAGCGAGTCGATTCCACCTTTGCAGCGCTGCAACAGCGCGGCGAAACCGCGATGGGAGTCAACCAGTACACATCGCAGCATATCTTCGAGCCGCTCCCAAGTGGTGGCCGTATCGTGCTGCAGAGAAAGGAGACCGATTCGACCGGCGAAGCAACCATCAGGGCCCACATGCGCACCATCGCGACCGCTTTCGCCAGTGGTGATTTCGCGCTGCCGGGATTCGTGCACGCGATGACAGACGTGCCGGGCACTAGCGAAATGCGAAAGCTGCGCGCCGAAATCAGTTACAGTGCGCGGGACCTTCCGCGCGGCGGTGAGGTCCTGATCGCGACGAAAAATCCGGACGCCGTCGCGGCGATCCACGAGTTTCTCGCGTTTCAGCGGATGGATCACCGCGCCGGAATGCACTGAGTCATCGCTCGCGCCGGGCCTAGCCGGAAATGACCAAGAAAAAGACAGCACCCGTGTCAGAGCCGCCGCTGATTCGTTCCTTCAAGGATCAGAAGGCCTTCGCCGCGTGGCTCGAGAAGAACCACCGCAAGGTGCCTGGCTTGTGGCTGCGCATCGGCAAGAAGGATTCGGGCGTGAAATCCGTCACGTATCCGGAAGCACTTGAGACGGCCCTTTGTTACGGCTGGATCGACGGCCAGAAAAAGCCGGAGAGCGAGAAGGCCTGGCTTCAGCGTTTCGTTCCTCGCCGACCACGCAGCTTGTGGTCCAGGATCAATCGAGAAAAGGCGCTTGCTCTCATCAAATCGGGACAGATGAAAACGGGCGGCCTCGAGGAAATCGAGCGCGCGAAACAGGACGGTCGGTGGGATGCGGCCTACGATTCACCGAGCAGGGCAACCGTACCCTCTGAGTTGCAAAGCCAGTTGGACCGGCATCCGCGCGCGGCCGAGTTTTTCAAAACGCTGGATCGAGCCAAT
>DASWDV010000159.1:0-5437 GCA_036395075.1 Gemmatimonadaceae bacterium
CTTTTCGGACATCGCGGCCACGGGTGGTTTCGACATCGTCGTCGGCAATCCTCCCTGGGTGAGAGTACACCGGATCGCTGAGTCGTCCCGACAGCGACTGAAACAGGATTTCACGGTCTATCGACAAGCGGCGTGGGAAGCCGGGGCGAAAAGCGCCGGCGCTGGACACGGATTCGCCGCGCAAATCGACCTCGCGGCATTGTTCGTCGAACGCGCGTGCGATCTGTTGCGGCCCGGCGGCACATTGGCATTCCTTCTCCCGGCAAAGCTATGGCGATCGCTTGCTGGCGGTGGCGTCCGCCAGCTCCTCCTCGAGCGCGCCGACGTAGTACTGCTCGAAGATATTGCGAACTCAGGCTCGCAATTCGAGGCCGCTGTCTATCCGTCGCTCCTTGTTGCGCGTCGCCGAATCGAAAACGCCGGCGCAATCACGGATAAAGTCATCCCGACCGTAGAAGCCGAGGCCGAATGGATTAACGTGACGATTCGCACACCTCGGGGCACCAAGCGATGGAGTTGTCATCCGCATCGATTGTCTGTCGATGGCACACCAGGCAGTCCGTGGCTGCTCCTTCCCGGAACTGTTCGAAGAGCTTTCGACCGGATCACTCGCTCCGGCATTCCCTTCTCTCACACCAGGTTCGGACGTCCGCTGCTCGGCGTGAAGACCGGATGCAACAACGCCTACATCGTCCGCGTCGATTCGGTCGACGGAGAAATCGCGCACATATCGAGAGACGGGCGAACTGGTGAGATCGAGCGCGAGATGCTGCGGCCGCTGGTTCGCGGCGAGACCCTGGACCAATGGCGCTTGAGTGGTGGCGGCGAGTATCTCATCTGGCCGTACCGCGAAGACGGAACGAGCCGAAGCGAATTGCCTCCGCGGGCGAGACGCTGGCTGTCGTCGTATCGCGGCGCGCTGACGAGACGTACCGATCTTCACGACCGCCGCGCCTGGTGGTCGCTGTTCCGCACAGAGAGCGCGAATAATGAGTCTCCGCGCGTGATCTGGGCCGACTTCGGTCTGAGACCGCGCTCGATCGTGGTGGCAGCGGACGAACGCTTCGTCGCCCTCAACACCTGTTACGTCGTGCGTTGTCGTCGGAACAGTGATGCGCACGCTCTCGCCGCCATTCTGAACGGTCCGTTGGCAGCGGCGTGGCTGAATGCGATAGCCGAGCCCGCTCGGGGTGGATACCGCCGCTATCTCGGGTGGACAATGTCGCTGCTGCCACTTCCGCTCCGATGGAATCGAGCGCGGAAACTACTAAGTCCGCTCGGCGAGCGAGCAATGCAAGGCGATATCCCTAGCGATGACGAGCTTCTTTTCGCAGCCCTCGAGGCGTACCAAATCGATAGGGCGAAAGTGGAAGCTCTGCTCTCCTGGGGTCCCGATTGCGGTTAGAGATCCCCCCTGGATTTCAGATCGCATCCGCGGCGGCGGTTCGTGGTCGAATCGCCAGAACGTTCCTAGGCGCGCCTGGAACTGATTCCGCGCTCGGATCGATAACACTGCACCCCCATCAACTGTCAGCGGTGGAGCGTTTGCGAGCAGCGATCGATCGCTTTAATGGAGGCTTGCTCTGCGACGACGTCGGCATGGGCAAGACCTATGTCGCGATCGCGATCGCGAGTCAATTCGACCGTTGGCTGGTGGTGTGCCCCGCGGCGCTGAGTTCGATGTGGCAAACGGCGCTGTCCGCGACCGGAGCAACGGCAGGACTTACCACGTTCGAGACGCTGAGCCGAACCAGGCTGGAAGACCTCCGTGAAACTTACGATCTGGTTGTCGTCGACGAAGCCCATCACGTCCGGAATCCACGAACCAACCGGTACTTCGCCCTGGAGTCGATTGTCCGCGGCGCCAAAGTGCTCCTTCTAACGGCAACTCCGATCCACAATCGGCGCGACGATTTGGTCGCATTGCTCGCCCTGTTTCTTGGATCGCGCGCATGCACGATGACTTCCGCGGAGCTCGCGCTCTGTGTCGTGCGACGGGAGCACGAGCACCTGCCGGAGTCACTTCCGATCCCCGCGATAGCACCGACGATCTACCACGATCTTCCCGACGACTGCGTCCTCGTCGAGCGGTTGATGAATCTTCCGCCGCCGATTCCTGTCCGCGACGGTGGACTTGGTGGCGTGCTCATTGGCCGTAGTCTCGTCCACCAGTGGGCGTCGAGTGAGGCAGCACTGATCGAAGCGGTGAGAAGGAGGATTGCGCGCGCCGGTGCATTATGTACTTCTCTCGAAGCGGGAACGTATCCGACTGCGCTGGAGTTGGAAACCTGGATTTACGGTGACGGCGTGTTACAGCTCGGGTTTCCCGAGCTTCTCTCGGCGGCGAGTGTCGAGAACCCCGACCTGCTCAGGACAGTTCGCGTCCACCTTGAAGCACTGCAGCAGATCCGAGCTCACTTCGCTTCGTTGACGCGGATCGACGCCGGTCGGGCCGAAGTACTCGCTTCGATCAGCGCTTCGCGACGGGACTGCAAAGTCGTCGCGTTCGCCCAGTACGCGGAGACTGTTTCAATGTTCTTTCGGCGCCTGGCACCGAGAGGGGGAGTCGCAATGCTCACCTCGCATGGCGCGCGAGTGGTCGGAGGCGCCCTGACGCGAAAAAATGCGATCGGTCGGTTCGCGCCACATGCATCCGGCTCGCCGGAGCCCGCGCCGGCCGAAGCGATCGATCTTCTGCTGACGACCGATCTCCTTAGCGAAGGAGTAAACCTCCAGGATGGCGAGGTAGTGGTCCATCTCGACATCCCGTGGACAGCTGCTCGAATGGAGCAGCGTGTCGGGAGAGTTGCCCGACTGGGATCGCGACACACTGCTGTGAGCGTACACGTCATTCGTCCACCACGCAGCGCGTCGGAGGTACTGGGCAGCGAATCGATAGTGCGCCACAAATGGCACGTGGCTCGAAACGTCGTCGGCACGAGTGCATCAAACCCCGCGCCTGAATCCGACGTCGCTGCGGTCTCGTCGCAAACCGACCATTCCGCAGCCGAAGGCGCGCCCGCGCAGTCGGAGCGGCTGCGGTCGATGCTTCAAGGTTGGATCACGAACGCCGCAGATGAACCCCAAAGCCAGCGAGCCGCCCCGATCGTCGCAACGGTTGCCTCTGACCGACCCGGATTTCTCGCCGCGGTGTCGGCGGATGACGTTCCACAGCTGGTCGTTGGGTTTGACGAAAAAGTGTCGACTGATCTTGAGGCACAAATCGCGGCGTGCCTGAATATCAGGTTCCACGAAATACCAACCGGCATCGGAGAAGTCGTTCGTGCAGCCGAAACGATCCGTAACTGGTTCGTGGGCGAGACCGCATCGGCGGTCGCCGGGCTTGCGGAATCGAGCTCGTTACGGCGGAGAGCGATCACCACGCGCATCGACTTAGCTATCGAAAGCGCACCGCCCCATTTGCGCGTGACCCGGTTGATCACCGCCGCCCGCGCGCGCAAGGTCGCAACAAAACAGCAGTGCGCGGCTGTCGAGCGGGAGCTCGACGCACTACTTCACTCAGATCTCGCTGCCGACCAATGGCTGAGCGCGATGGCGTCGCTTCAGCCGGACGAAATTGCTCCTCGGGGCCAGACTCGTTCGAGCGAATGCTTCAGGATCCACGCGATTCTGCTCATGCGCTGAGACTTCTTGTCAGATCGCTTCGATCTCGCTTGCCGCGCGATCCAGAATCTCCTTGATCTTCCTGATTTGCTCCGCCGTTCTCGATGAGCTCTTGGAAGACGCGTAGACCGCACGACCAACATTCTTGAATCCCCGATGCACTTCCATCATCGGCTCGCCGAAAATGTTTTGCGCGAACTCCGCGATCCTGGAGAAGATGTCGTCGATGAGCGGCTGGTTCTCGGCGAGATGCTTCCGGCCTTCCTCAGTGATTTCATAGATTTTCTTCCCGCCCTCCTCCGGTCTCGCCGTCGCGTATCCCAGATCCTCGAGCATCGTGAGCGTCGGATAAACTGTCCCCGGACTCGGCGAATACATACCGCCGAAGCGCTCCTCGATCTCCTTGATGATCTCGTAACCGTGCCGCGGCTTTTCGTCGAGCAGGCGGAGAATCACGAACTTGAGATGGCCCTGATCGAACATCCTTCCGCCGCCAAAAGGGCCCCCACGCGACTTGCCACGGCCACCCCAAAACGCTCCAGCGTCAAAGCCAAAATTCTCTGGTCGCATCCCGAACGCCCATCCGAACCTCGGGCCACAATTCCCTTCGCGCATCGACTTGCCCTCCAGAACTGGACTTTACGAAGCCAGTCGGGCGCCAGTCGGCGCCTCTGATAGTACTGGCGATATATCGCAGCAGCTAAGCTATATCGGGCGATATATCGGCGCAAGTGCCGCCAAGGGAGCTCCTGCGGGCTTGGCGGAGGCCGTCTCAGCCAGGAAAGCTCGGCTCGCGAACCAGAAAGCCGACGCGTTCCGTTGGACTCCCGGTCACCCATCGGCAACCTCGTGATCCATAATTATCACCGCCCTTAGCGGCATCTCGTGATCGATAATTATTTTCTAAAAAACAACCAGTCCAACTACTTAGAACTGAGTCCGCCTATCCCTCTGCCGGGCTTGCATCTTGCCGCTCTTGTCCGGCTCCAGTGCGTTCATTCCGCCGCCGCAGGATCGGCGAATGCTGTCGCAACTTCGTCCTTCCGCGATTTATCTACCGAGCATGATGGAAAAGTCCTTCAGCGTGGGCCTCGTCGTTCTCTCGGTAGTAGTCGCCACGATGGGCGCCTACGTCGCTATCGAGATCGCGCAGCGCGTCCGCGCGACGGAAGGTCGACGGCGCGTGTTCTGGACCTACTGCGGCGCGGTCGCAATGGGCCTCGCCCTCTGGAGCATGCATTTCGTCGGCATGCTGGCGCTCACTCTGCCCGTCCTCATCTGGTACGACGCGCTCCTCATCTTCGCCTCGGCCCTCGCGGCCCTGATCGCTGGGGCAATCGCATTCTTCATTTTCAACCGCGCGACCGTCAACTGGTGGACTCTGGGTCTCGCCAGCGTTTTCATGGGATCTGCGATCGCTGGAATGCAGTACATCGGCATGGCAAGCGTGCGGATGAACGGCCAGGTCCTTTACGATCCGACCTTTGTCGGCGCGTCGGTCGGCATCGCCATGGCTGTATCGTTCGCCGCGCTCATCCTGACGCGAAAGCTGATCGATGCCGGCCTGGACAAGGGAGCGTGGCTCAGGAAAGTCGCAGCATCACTGCTTCTGGGTTTCGCCGTTGCGGGAATGCACTATACCGCAGTGTCGGGCGCGCAGTTTACTCGCGGACTTCCCGGCTGGCGACCGACCGTTGATCTGGTGCTCGGCACCTATCAGCTCGGGCTGGTCATCGCAATCATCAGTCTGGCACTGCTCGCACTTGCCCTCTTCGCGACCCAGTTCGAGCGCTCGACCGTCGCAACGAGAAAC
>DASWDV010000160.1:0-2986 GCA_036395075.1 Gemmatimonadaceae bacterium
CTGGCTTCGTTCCAGAGATCATTCTGATTTCTGCCGGCTTCGACTCCCTCGCCGGCGATCCGTTGGGAGGCTTCACGCTCGAGCTTGACGATTTCGAGGCGCTGACTCGTTCGATCGTCGCGCGCGCCGACGCTTGGTGCGGCGGTCGAATCGTGAGTGCTCTCGAGGGCGGCTACGCACCCGACAGGCTGGCCCAGGCTGCCATTCGTCATCTGGGCGCGCTCGGTAGCTAGGTACTAACTTGCAGGCTCATGAGCGCTGCACTGAAACCGCTTCAGTACGTCCGGCCCTCAGCCGAGCCGCGCGTCTGGAGCTGCTACAATGATCCGAACGGGCGGATGCGACTCGATCTGTCCCCGGACGAGATCGCTCGCACTCTTGCCACGGGCGAGGGAATGTTGTGGGTGGACATCGATACCCGGGACTCGGACAAGGTCTCGATGCTCCTGGACATCTTCCACTTTCACCCGCTGGCCGTCGAAGAGGCCGTCAACCCACAATCGCGGGTGAAGCTCGAGGAATTCGACCAGTACGTGCTGCTGATCGTGCGCACCGTCGCCTTTCGCGAAACCACCGATGATCCCTACGACCTGGATACCGTCAACATCAGCTTCTTTCTCGGCAAGAACTACCTGGTGACGGTTCACGGTGCAGATACGAACCCGGTCGAATCGACCCGGGAGCTGCTCAAGAGAAAACCGGAGCTGGCCACTCACGGGCCGGCGAAGCTGATGCACGCGATCGTCGACCAGGCTGTTGACGCGTACTTCCCCATCATCGACAGGCTCGACGAATTCATGGACAGCCTGGAGGAGAAGATATTCGCTCAGTTCGACCAGAACGCCCTGCGAGAAGTCTTCGCTGTGAAGAGGCTCGTTCTCACGCTGCGGCGGCACCTCGCCCCCGAGCGCGACGCCTTGAGCGTCCTCACTAATCGTCCGAGCACCCTCCTTACGACGGACACCCAGATCTACTTCCGGGACATCTATGACCATGTCCTCCGGATCTACGACTCCCTGGAGACCTTTCGCGACCTTCTTAGCAGTACCCTCGACAGCTATCTAACTCAGGTGTCCAATCGTCTAGGTATGGCGACCAAGGCACTCAGCGTGGTCGCGACCGTCACGCTTCCGTTCGTCGTGGTGAGCGGAATGTGGGGCATGAACTTCGAGCGTATACCGCTTCACACTCATCCGCACGGTTTCATGATTCTGGTGCTCGCGCAGCTCGCGCTCGGTCTGACAATCCTCGCTGGTCTCAAATGGCGCAAGCTGCTGTAGCTTCCCTTCGCTTGTACGGGGTCGCGGCCGTCGAGTCCGGGCAAACGACCTCGCTCGCTCAGGCGACATCGCTCGTCCACTATCGTGCCCTTGCCGCGATCGTCGAGCCGGCGGCTTATGCCTCCGTCACGCTTGGTGACGATGAAATGGCGAACTACCTGCGCGTGCTCGAGGAGGCGTACTCACACGCCACGGTTCTTCCGGCTCCGCCAGGAACTGTCTTTCAATCCCAATCAACGCTCAACCGCTGGCTCGAGCTCCATTACTTCACGCTGACGGAGGCGCTGTCGATCGTTGAGGGTCACGCCGCCGCCCGCGTCAGCATCACGACGCAGAACAAGCAGGAAGAAGACGCGGAAAAGAGTCTCGCTGCGCTCGCCGCGGAGAGTCTCCGGCTGCTGAGAAGTCAGGCCGCCGCGACGGTCACCCTGCCCAGAGCTGACGGTGACGATGAAGACGGAGTCGTCGCGCGCGCATCCTTTCTCGTCGACACCCAGCGTTGGCAAAGCTTCAAGGACACGGTCTCCAAGGAAGCGCAACGTCAAAGCGCTCTCGATTTCAGCGTCACTGGGCCGTGGCCGCCGTACGACTTCGTGCGCATGCAGTTCGGAGGCTGAGGAATGTTCTGTACCGATTGTGGGAGCTGGAACCGCGGCGAGGCCGCGCGCTGTGTGCGCTGCGGGATTCGTATGCCCGAGAGCTCGGACCGGCGGCAGTCGCCGCCCGATCCGTCGGTCACCGCCTTGCGTCAGGTGACCGGCGGCCGCTACACCATCATGCACCGCGTCGGCGAGGGCGGAATGGCGAGCGTCTACTATGCGCTCAACGTCGCGCTCGACTCGCCGGTGGTAATCAAGGTCCTTCACCCGCATCTGGCTCGCGAGAATGAGATGCGCGAGCGCTTCAAGCGCGAAGCTGAATCAGCCGCTCAGCTGATGCATCCGCACATCTGCAAGATCATCGACTTCGGGATGGTCGAGGATAACGTCTTCCTGGTGATGCCGTACATGGCGCGCGGTACTCTGAGCGATCGCATCGGCGGCCATCGCTCACTTACGCCGGAAACGACCGCCGCCGTCGCGGCTCAGGTCGCCACCGGGCTGGACTACGCGCATCGCCGCGGTCTCGTCCACCGTGACATCAAGCCTGACAACATCCTCTTCGACGAGGACGAGAACGCGCTGGTGACGGATTTCGGGATTGCCACCGGCCACTTCCGGAGTCGTATGACCGGAAGCGGCAACGTCATGGGCACGCCCCACTACATGTCCCCGGAGCAGGCGCGTGGGAAGCTCCTCGACGGGCGGAGCGACATCTACGGCCTCGGCGTCGTCATGTACGAGACGCTCCTCGGATTTCCGCCCTTCGACGGCGCCGACAGCTATTCCATCAGCTATAAGCACGTGACGGAGACGGCGGTGGCGCCCGATGTGGTCGATTCGAGAATCCCGCCCCAGATGTCCGCCATCGTCATGCGCTGCCTGGAGAAGAACCCTTCGCACCGCTTCGAGCGGGGCAACGATCTCGCCGACGCGCTGATTAACTTTCTCTCGACAGCGGCGGCGCACCACGAGTTCAGAATGGCCCGCACCGCGCGATCGGTTCCCACGCAAGCAGTAGCTGCCGGATGAAGCTTTCGCACCAGACAATCGAGCTCAACCCAACGCACCCCTTCGTGATTGCGCGCGGTGGCTACGCGCACCATC
>DASWDV010000161.1:0-6116 GCA_036395075.1 Gemmatimonadaceae bacterium
AATATGCGCCCGTCACCCACCACTCGTCTAGCGGCAACCATATGATCCGCGAACCACCGCCCGCGCTTGGTCCCGAGCTCGTCGTAACGCACCCCGCGGCCGCTCGAGGAGGAGTGAATAAAACGCCCCCGGCCGGCATAAATCGCGACGTGGCTGATGCGACCGCCCTGTGCGAAAAGCATCAAGTCGCCTACCGCGAGTGCCCGCGTAGTGGCCTCGACACCAGCCCCTACGGCGGCCATTTGCCGAGAAGTACGCGGTAATTGCACGCCCTGAATGCCGTAGACGTACTGCACGAAGCCGGAGCAATCGAAACCGGTTCGGGGGGACGTACCACCGTAACGGTATGGAACGCCGATGTACTGTTCCGCGGTCGGCACGACTCTGCGAGCTGCTCCGCTCGCAGAGGAAGTGCTGACGGGCCAGGTTGTCGGGGACGACGTTCGCGGTGCTCTTGACGGTCGCGGAGCACTCGGCGGGATATCAGCGCTGCGTCTCGAGTAGATCGAGGATCGAGAGCGTCTGCCGCCAAAATGGAGTCCTATCCCAACGCGGTATTCGATGCCGCGCACGAACTGGGAATCGGCGCTGCTCGCTGGCGCCGCCAGGTGGCGGGAGCGGGCCTCACCATTGACGGAGAGCACGCGTCCAAGCGCGAGCTGTAGCCCGCCCCCGTAACTCCACGTTCGGATCGCATCGGTGAAGGAGGCCGGTTGGGCGCTGCTCTCAAGTCCGAGTCCCGCGAACGAGTAGGGCATAAACCCCTCGCCTAAACCCGCGTTGACCGGACCGAGCATCAGATCGGCATTCGTTGCCCAAACGAGGTTGGACGGACCATTTGTGGTCCCGGCTTGCGTGGTGAGCGACGAAATTCCCAATCCGCCGCTGCCTCGAATGCCGACATAGGGGGTACCAACGCTGAGCGACAGTCCGCCGAGTGTTCTGGTGATGGGTGCCGAGTTGTCTAGCGCTCCATAGAACTCGACGCCGCCTGCGACTTGCGCGGCCAAACCAACGGGTAGTGCCAAATACGATAGGGCTCCAGAGAGACCTATCAAGCGTCGCAAATGCATAGCGACTCCACTGAAGAGGTTGGGGCGTAATCAGGCATTAGGGGGACCAAGCTGTGCAGAGCGACTAAGTCCGTGCCGGTCAACTAGTTATCTTCGCAAGCCGCTGCCGGGCACGTGACATTGTCCCCTTTCTCGGACAGAAGTTTAGGTCAAAGGAACGATCTCGAACCCGCGGGTAGGATCAAAAAGCGGCGGCAAGCTCTCTATCGTTGCCGTCTTAACGCCGCGCCCCCACGTCGGTCGTAAGGAGGTTCGGCGAGTTTCTGCATCTGAAGCCCACGGGTCCGCGCTACTCAATGCGACGCGATCTGTCCGCTATCAATCGAGCTTGGAGAGACGGAGTGCCAAAATTAGATTGGCGATCGGTGCTGGCTTTGCTCACAGCCGGCCTGATCGTGAGCGCGCGGACGCCGATCGCGACGCCCTCCATTGGGGACGCCGTTGCCAGCGCCTCGTCGCACATCGCCGAAGACATTTCAGATGGTCCGCACCTCGGGTTCGATACCTTCTCGTATCCGGGCGATGATGCAATGCACGCCTGGCTTACTGCCGACAAGCCGTACAGGTGGGTGGGCTACTACCTGTCCGCTCCCTGCCACACTGACTCCTCATGGGAAGGCAAGCGAGAGACGCTGTCAAACATGGGCTGGGGCATGGCGGTGATCTACGTCGGTCAGCAAACGTGGGGTCGAACTCCGGGAAAGAAGGTCGCCGTGACTCGCTACGTTACCAAGCGCCTGCGCCAGACAGTGAGAACGCGGAGCGGGAAGCGCGTTGTCCGCTACGTCAGCAAACGCGTACCGGTTCGAGTCCTCGTTTCTCCACGTGCGTCGCCCGGCTCGAGCTGCTCGGCTCAGTTCGTGAGCGCGGCACGTGGTGTTGCTGATGCGAACGATGCAATCGCGAAAACCGCCGCCGATGGATTCGCCATTGGAACAGTCATTTTTCTCGACATCGAGAGAATGGACAAAGTGCCGCAAGCGATGCGCAACTATTACGAGGCCTGGACGACGCGGGTGATAGAAGACGGAAGATTCCGGCCCGCGTTCTACACACACAGCTTCAACGCCGATCTGATTTACCGCGATGTGAAACGGGTGCTGGCGAGCGCCGGCGTCACGAGCGATCCGCCGTTCTGGATTGCCAGCGAGCGCGGATTCGCAACTGACAAGGCTCCCAGCGAAGTCGGACACTCGTTCGCGCAGGTGTGGCAGGGACTGCTCGACGTGGTCGAGACGCACAACGGGGTCAAGCTGCCAATAGATGTCAACGTCGCGCAGCTTCCATCGCCCTCCGAAGACTATCAGGTTGGAGAGTAACGGCTACTTCACTCGCGTAATGAAATCCTCGCGGTGTGGAGGACGGAAGATCAGATCCACAGCCAACCAGGTCGTCTTCGCAAAGGGATAACAGAATACGGCCCCGAGTACCGAAAGCGCGACACCGCCGTACTCCAATCCATTCCACGGTGGACTCGGCCACGTTACAAGCATTACAACGAGAAATCCAAGCGCGAGCAAAATCTCGACCGCGATCAGGTTGAGTGTGTAGGCGCCGAGAAAGTAATCGGACTCGCCGCGCTCGAGCAGTATTCCGCAGGTGGGACAACGCTCCTTGATCTCGAAGAATCCGGTAAAGAGTTTCCCGCCGCCGCAGTTTGGGCACCGCAATAGGAGCGCGCGTCCGAGAAGTTTCCAGGGAGATTGGCGCGAGATATCAGGTTGCTGCGACGCCGACATGCGTGGCCTTGGATTAGCTGAGCATGGCCGCGCACTTTCCAGGCCCCGGATTGATGTCGCCGTGGCCGATTGCTCAGTGCCCTCGCACTGCGTGAGGCTCGTACGGCTCCTCGAGTGCTTTGATGTGCTCAGCGCTCAGCGTGACGTCGAGTGCGCGCACAGCGCTTTCGAGATGCTCGATCTTGGTTGCACCGACAATGGGTGCGGACACGGCCGGCTTTTGAAGAAGCCAAGCCAACGCGACCACCGACGGCGCGACCCCGAGCTCGCCCGCGACCCTGCGGCCCGCTTCAATCACCTGCAAGTCCGATGGAGAATCGTAAAGATCGACGGCATAAGTGTCGCTGTCGGCGCGCGTCGTTCCCTCAATCGGTGACGGGGCGGTGCGCGCAAGGCGCCCCCGCGCCAGAGGTGACCACGGAATGACTCCGACGCCCTCTTCGATGCAAAGCGGAATCATTTCGCGCTCTTCTTCGCGATAGACGAGGTTGTAGTGGTTCTGCATCGAGATGAACCGCGCCCAGCCATGCCTCTCCGACGCGCTTAGCGCGCGCGCCATCTGCCAAGCGTACCCGGAGCTCGCCCCGATGTAGCGCACTTTTCCTTGGTGAATGAGATGGTCGAGCGCGGCGAGCGTTTCTTCTATTGGCACCGTGCTCTTAAATCGATGAATCTGATAAAGATCGATCGTCTCGACTCCCAGCCGGCGGAGACTAGCTTCGCACGCCTGGACGATGTGCTTGCGTGAGATGCCCGCCATGTTCGGGCCATCGCCCATCGGGAAATGGACTTTCGTCGCGAGGACGATCTCCTCCATGGTCGCCATTTCGCGGAGCGCCCGGCCAGTGACTTCCTCGCTGACCCCCATCGAGTACATGTCGGCGGTATCGAAAAAATTTATTCCGAGGTCGAGCGCTTTTCGGTAGAAAGGGCGCGCGTCGACTTCGTCGAGAACCCACGGACGCCACTTCGGCGTTCCATAGGTCATGCAGCCGAGGCAGATCCGCGAGACCACGATGCCGCTACGACCCAACTGGGTGTACTTCATCACGAGCTCCGTTAGCGCCGCGCAGGAACAGCAGATTCCCTAAGGGTACCATCTAATACCGGTCGGCGAGTTAGTCTCGCGCCGCCCGCGGAAATATTATATACCCAGTCGAAGGAGCGGGACCTCTCTGGTCACGCTCGTCGTCGGCGTTTGTGGAGCGATCATGATGCGTACATTACCCGAGCGCGTCTACTCGCACGCTCACGAGTCTGTCGTCCGCACGAGCGGCTCGTTTCGCGGGCTGGTCTCGGTGCCGATCGTGCTGCTCTGGATTATTGCAAGCACGCCGGCGGCCTCGCGCGCTCAGACCGTGAGTCAGGCGCTGGTGAATCTCTTCTCCGGTGCTCGCCTCTACGTCGATCCCGCGTCGGAAGCTAAACGCCAGGCTGACGCCTGGAGAAAAACCCGGCCTGCCGATGCCGCGCTGATGGACAAAATTGCGGCCCAGCCGCTCGCGCAATGGGTCGGTGAGTGGAACGTCGACATTGGTCGCGACGTGGCTGATGCAGTGTCGCGTATAACGGGTGCAAGGTCGCTACCGGTTTTTGTCGCCTACAACATTCCTGGTCGCGACTGCGGTCAATACTCGGCGGGGGGCGCCAACGGGAGTGACGCTTACAAGCGATGGATCCGCGCTTTCGCCAACGGCGTTGGCAATCGCAAAGCGGTCGTGATTCTCGAGCCCGACGCCCTCGCTGGAATGAGCTGCCTTAGCCCGACGCTCCAGCAGGAGCGCATTGATCTGATCCACGACGCGGTCCGCGTGCTGAAGGCAAAGGGCGCCGCCGTCTATATAGACGCGGGGCACGCAAGATGGATCGACGCCGCGGACATGGCGAGTCGTCTCAATCGCGCCGGAATCGCCGAGGCGAATGGGTTCAGTCTCAATATTTCGAACTTTCTGGGCACTGCCGTCAACATCGCCTACGGGACAGAAGTGTCGAAGCGCGTCGGCGGGAAGCACTTCATCATCGACACCAGTCGAAACGGGCTTAATGCGACCACCGCCGGGACATGGTGCAATCCGAGGGGGCAGCGCGTGGGACCGTCGCCGACGACGCACACGGGCAATCCACTCGTCGATGCATTCCTATGGGTCAAGACTCCCGGTGAATCGGACGGCACTTGCGGTGGAGGACCTGTAGCGGGCAAGTGGTGGGGGGAATACGCCCTTGGCCTCGCTGGCGGCGCGTGGGACAGGTTACTCGGGAGAAGGTAGTCTCAACCCTTTTCTGACAGCGGTTGTCAGAAGGTCGACAATGGAGCTGGCTGCCTACGAGTCTCGGAGCTCGGTGAACGATATCCAACTCATCACGCGTGTGGTTGCCGGCGATGCGACCGCGGAGCGTGAGTTGTACGAGACATATGTCGATCGCATCTACCGGCTGGCGTTTCGTCTAGCCGGGGATGATGAGCTGGCGCGGGATTTCACGCAGGCAACTTTCATCCGTGCGTTTGAAAAGATTGGAAGCTTTCGCGGCGATTCATCGCTTTCGACGTGGCTTCACTCGATCGGTGTTTCGGTGGCGCTCAACGGCTTGAGGAAGACGAAGCGACAACGAAATCGTGAAGCGCCGATGGAAGAGGGACTGATGGTTGGGTCGACACGGGCTGAAGCGGAGCCCGATCTGAAAGAGCGATTGGCGAGGGCGATAGACTCGCTGGCAGACAAATACAGGACGGTATTCGTGATGCACGACGTAGAGGGCTACACGCACGAGGAGATCAGCGGGACGCTCAACATTCCAGTCGGAACGTCGAAGTCCCATCTCTTCCAGGCACGAAGCAAGCTGCGTGTCGCGCTCGCTGATTTCGCACCGGAGTGGGCATCATGACTGAAGACAATTTCGAGGAATTCCTCAAGAAGACGGCACAGGGCTACAATGGCCCTCCCGCGCGCATTCCGCGCGAGGAGATGTGGAGCGCGATTCAGGCGAAGCGTGCCGGCGGTCCGCGCGTTGTCTACGGTGGCGGACTGGTAACAGCGGGCGGCCCTCAGAAGAGATTCGGCGCACGCGTGTGGATGGGCGCCGCGGCGGCGGCGCTCGTTCTCGTCGCCACTGGCGTCGGCATCGGACGGTGGAGCGCGGGCTCGCGGCCGGCGTCGATCGTCGCGACCAGGGTGCCGGCGCAGTCAGCGCGCGAAGCGCCAGCGGAAATCAGCGTTGGTGCGCCCCCGGCCGACACGAAGGCTGCAGTTAATCCTGGATCGACTAACGCGTCGAGCAATTCCGCGGGCCGTTCATCGGTCGCAGG
>DASWDV010000162.1:0-12068 GCA_036395075.1 Gemmatimonadaceae bacterium
GCGGGAAGTGGGAACGCAGAAGGAAGGGAGGGTTTGATGGCGACAGCAACACATAGCCGGAACAGGCGAAAGGCGCGCGGCACGTCCGCGAAAAAAGCCGCAACGACTCGCGCAAAAACTGCGCGCAAGGCTTCCGCGAAAGCTGCTTCCCCGCGGCGCGCCGCCGCGGAAGCGCTTCTACTCGTCGGCACGATGAAAGGCGCGTTCATCTTCCGCGCCGACAAGTCGCGCCGAAAATGGAAGATGGAAGGCCCACACTTCCGCGGCGAAGCGGTTTACGCGCTGCTCCACGATACGCGCGGTGGTCGGTCACGCACTTTCGCGTCCGCGACCAGCATGCACTGGGGTCCTACTCTTCGAATTAGCGATGACGTTGGCGCGACATGGAGCTCGCCCGAGCGCCAAAGCGTGAAGTTTCCCGAGGGATCCGGTCGCGCACTCGCCCAGATCTGGCAGATCACGCCCGGACGAGCAACGGAGCCCGACGTCTTTTATTGCGGTGTCGAGCCCTCGGCTCTCTTCGAATCACGGGACGCCGGTGAGAGTTGGCGACCGAACGAAGGCTTGCTCAATCACGAGCACCAGCCGAAATGGCAACCCGGCGGTGGCGGACTCTGCCTGCACACGATCGTTCTCGATCCAGCGAACACCAGGCGGATGCTCGTCGCGATGTCGACGGGCGGCGTCTACCGTTCCGACGACGGCGGCAAGACGTGGCGTCCGCGAAACGTCGGCGTGCGCGCCGAGTTCAACCCCAACAAGTATCCCGAATTCGGGCAGTGCGTTCACAAGGTCGTGCAACATCCGTCGCGACCGGGCCGACTTTTTCTGCAGAACCACTGGGGACTCTATCGCAGCGACGATTGGGGCGACAACTGGCTCGACATCGCCAATGGCGTTCCGTCCGATTTCGGGTTCGCGATGCAAATGCATCCCCACGATCCGGACACAGTGTACATCGTCCCGATCGAGGCGGACATCTTCAGGGCAACCCCCGAGGCCAAGCTGCGCGTGTATCGCACCAGAGACGCTGGCTCCAGCTGGCAGCCTCTATCGCGCGGGCTGCCGCAAAGCGACGCGTACGAGAACGTGTTGCGTGACGCGCTCAGCGCCGATTCCTTCGATCCGGCCGGCATTTACTTCGGAACGAGAAGCGGAAAGCTGTACGGCTCTCGCGACGAAGGCGCGACGTGGACCGAGATCGCCGACGGCCTGCCGCCAATCGTCTGCGTAAAAACCGGAACGGTGAGCGCAGCGTGATAAGGGTCGAGCTTCCGAACGTCCTCTGCTCCTACACCAACGACAAGCCGACGCTCGTTCTGGAGGGCTCGTGCCGAACCGTCGGCGAAGCGCTGTCCGCGCTCGGCCGCAAGTCGCCAGGGGCATTCGAGCGCATCATGGACGAAAGCGGCGATGTCAGGCGGCACGTCAACATCTTTCTCAACGGTGAGAACATTCGCTTTCTCGGCGGTCTCGGCACATCGGTCCCCAACGACGCGACGATAATGGTCCTCGCCGCGGTGAGCGGCGGATAGCGGCGCGATTTTTCTTGACGTGTCTGCCGCCGCGGTCTAGGTTCGACTGCCCAGACCCGGACCCTCTCCTTTCATATGCGAAGACGCGAAGTCGTACGCTTTCTCGGCGCCGCTCTGGCGCTGCCGTTTCTTCCGCGCGGCGCGGAAGCCGCCATCAAGCTGGGCGAGTCGCTGCACGCGCGCCTCGGCGAAGGAGATGTCCCCTTCCGGACACTCAACGCCGCACAACAGGCTCTGGTCACCAACATCGCGGAGCTGATCATCCCGGAGACGGACACGCCAGGAGCGACGCGCGTGAAAGTTCCGGAGTTCATCGACCTGATTCTCACGGAATGGGCGAGCACCGAGGAGAGGGATGCTTTCCTCGCTGGACTCGCGGACATCGACGCCCGCGCCGCCACGATGGGTCAGACCCGCTTCGTTGATTTGCCGTCGGCGCGCAAAACGGAGCTCCTCACGGCGCTCGATGCCGCGAGCAAAGACAAGACTGGTGCCGGACTCGCATTCGCTCGGCTCAAGGCGCTCACCGTGTACGGCTACTTCACGTCGATGCCGGTTCAGCAGGACATTCTGAAGACGCAGATGTTCTTCAACGGCTACGATGGCAACGTGCCCTTCACACCCGCCGTTTAATCCATGCCGACTCTGACTTACGACGCGATCGTCGTTGGCTCCGGAATCTCCGGCGGCTGGGCGGCAAAGGAGCTGACGGAGAACGGGTTGCGAACGATCGTGCTCGAGGCGGGAAGGCCGATCGATCCCGCGGTCGACTACGTGGAGCACGTTCCGCCGTATGACAAGCGATACAGAGGAATGGGCGATCGCAATCGTCTCGAGCGGTACCAGCCAATTCAGCGGCAGACCGGCGCGTGCGACGAATACGCGAGCAAGTTCTTCGTCAACGACCTCGACAATCCATACTCGTTTCCCGCCGACAAGCCGTTCTCATGGATACGCGGGCGTCAGGTTGGCGGACGCTCGATCATGTGGGGCCGCTGCGTCTACCGCTGGAGCGATCTCGACTACGAAGCCAACGCGAGAGAGGGAATCGCAGTCGATTGGCCACTTCGATATCGCGATCTCGCTCCGTGGTGGAGTCACGTCGAGAAGTTCGTCGGCATTCAGGGCCGTCACGAGGGGCTCGCGCATCTACCCGACGGTGAGTTCCAAAAGCCATGGCCGCTGAACGCAGCGGAGCAGAAGGCGCGCGACATCCTGACGACCAAATTCGGTGGCGAGCGGCTGATCACCAATGCGCGTCTTGCCGTTCTCACTGAAGACCATCTCGGACGACAGAAGTGCCACTTGTGTGGGACTTGTTATCGCGGATGCATCACACTTTCGTACTTCAGCAGCATCAACGCCACTCTCCCGGCCGCGAAGAAAACGGGAAAGCTGACGCTTCGCCCCTTCAGCGTCGTGCACAGCGTCATCTACGATCCGCGCACAAAAAAGGCGACGGGGGTGCGCGTTGTCGACGGCAACACCAAGGAGATGTTCGACGTCAACGCGAAGGTGATTTTCCTCTGCGCCTCGGCGCTCGAATCGACCCGCATTCTACTCAACTCGGCGACGGCCGAGTTTCCAACAGGGCTGGGTAACTCGAGCGGGGAGCTGGGACACAACCTGATGGATCACATCATGGGTGGCGGCGCGACCGGGACGCTGCCGTGGGCCAAGGATCGCAAGGAAGTGGGACGGCGTCCCGACGCGATCTACGTCCCGCGATTCCGGAACGTGAAGACGAAGCACCCGGACTTTCAGCGCGGCTACGGCTTCGAGGGACGCGCCGAGCGTGAGGGCTGGCGTCGGGGAATGACGATGCCGGGATTCGGTGCGGGCTTCAAGAAATCGCTGATCGGCGATCTCGGCCCGTGGGAGATGAGCTTCGACGGATTCGGCGAGATGCTTCCCCGTCACGAGAACTATGTCGAGATCGATCGGCATCTCGTCGACGCGTGGGGAATTCCGGCGTTGCGGGTGCATTGCGCGTACAGCGACAACGAGAAGAAAATGCAGGAAGACATGGTCGTAAGCGCCACGGAAATGCTGGAGGCGATGGGCGCGACCGCCATCAGGACGTTCAAGGACAACAACCCACCCGGCCTCGTGATCCACGAGACCGGTACCGCGCGCATGGGACGCGATCCGAAGACATCGGTGCTGAACCCCCACAACCAGATGTGGGATGTGCCGAACGTATTCGTGACCGACGGCGCGTGCATGACATCGACAGCGAATCAGAATCCGAGTATTACTTACATGGCGTTGACCGCGCGCGCCGTGAATTACGCGGTAACGCTGCTCAACAAACGCGAGCTTTGACGGAGGAGGTTTCATGCACGGGTTTTTGATGCTGTGGCTCCCGATCCTGCTTTCCGCTGTTGTTGTCTTCGTCGTCAGCTCCGTGATTCACATGGCGTCCCCGTGGCACAAGAACGACTATCCGAAGCTCGCGAACGAGGATCAGTTCAGGAATGCGGTGCGTCCGCTGGCGATTCCACCGGGCGACTACATGATCCCTCGACCAGCGAGCAGGGAAGATCTGCGCAGCCCCGAGTTCGCCGAAAAGGTGAACCAGGGACCGAGGATCGTGATGACGGTGATGCGCAGCGGCCCGTTTTCGATGAAGAGCAGCCTCATTCAATGGTTTCTCTACACGCTGGTAGTGAGTGCGTTTGCAGCGTTCGTCGCGGGCAGCACGCTCCCCGCTGGCGCGCCGCAACGGTCCGTATTTCATCTCGTCTCGATCACGGCCTTCATCGCGTACTCGGTTGCACTTTGGCAAATGTCGATCTGGTACTCCCGCTCGTGGGGCACGACTTTCAAGGCGACAGTCGACGGGCTGATCTACGCGCTGCTCACGGCAGCAGTCTTCGTCTGGCTGTGGCCACAGTAGGCGAGACGCGCCCACCTCGCGCGGAAGAAAGGGAGCTCTAGCAGCGCCCAAATCGAGCCGGTGGACCCTGGTCGCGACGATCGTCGCGTCGAGCATGACGTTCATCGACATGACGGTCGTCAACGTCGCGCTCCCCGCGCTGCAGCAGGAGCTGCACGCGACGATTACGGATGTGCAGTGGGTGATCGAAGCGTACGCACTCTTTCTCGGCGCGCTGATCCTCATTGGGGGCTCCCTCGGCGACCAGTTTGGTCGGAAGAAGCTCTTCCTGATTGGAGTGGTCGCATTCACGGCGGCGTCGGTTTGGTGCGGTCTCTCTCACTCTCCGCGACAACTGATAATCGGACGCGCGCTACAGGGAATCGGCGCTGCTTTCCTGGTACCTGGAAGTCTCGCGATCATCAGCGCGACCTTCGACGGCGCCGCACGTGGCCGCGCGATCGGCACGTGGTCGGGGTTCAGCGCCATCACTACTGCGATCGGACCCGTTGTCGGTGGCTGGCTGATCGAGCACGTGAGCTGGCGGGCGGCGTTTTTTCTCAACGTGCCACTCGCGGCCATCGTGATCGTGCTATCGCTTCGCTACATGGATGAGAGTAAGGATCCGTCGCGGACAGGTCGTATCGATTGGATCGGAGCGTTGCTCGCAGTCCTCGGACTCGGCGGAATCGTGCTCGGGTTGCTGGAATGGCCGCCCCTTGGGCCTGGGCATCCCGTCGTTGTAAGCGCGCTGGCGCTCGGAGTGGTTTGCCTCGTTCTCCTCGTACTGGTGGAGCACAAGGTGCGCAGCCCGATGATGCCGCTGCATCTGTTCCAGTCGCGGACCTTTTCACTGGCAAACGTCCTGACGCTTCTCCTTTATGGCGCGATCGGAGTCGTGTTCTTCCTCGTGCCGCTGCTGCTCATTCAGGTACAGGGATATTCGGCAACTTTCGCGGGCGCCGCGTTTCTGCCGTTTCCGATCATCATGTTTGCGCTGTCGCGGTGGTCGGGAGGTCTGGTCGCGCGAACGGGGCCGCGGTTGCCGATGACGGTTGGGCCAGTGATAGCCGCGGTCGGGCTCGCGCTTTTCGCGCGGGCGGGAATCGAACGTGGGCACTACTGGACAACGTTTTTTCCAGCCGCTGTACTGCTCGGCCTCGGAATGGCGATCACGGTGGCGCCGCTGACGACTACAGTGATGGGAGCGGTCCCCTCGGACCATGCCGGAGTCGCGTCAGGCATCAACAACACTGTTGCGCGCGTTGCAGGCTTGCTTGCGATAGCGGTCTTCGGAGTCGTTCTCGTTCGAAAGTTCGATGCAGAGATGCTACCTCAGCTCCAGCAATCATGGGTTTCACCAGTGGTCAGAGCACAAATCCAGAAAGAGCTGCCCAAGATGGCGGGCGCGCAGCTTCAAGGTGTGTCCCTGGATCCACTCCGCCGCTCCGTTATTCAAGGACAGATCCGCGAGGCTTTCCTCTCAGGGTTCCGTCTCGTCGTGATCGAGGCGGCAGTACTTGCGCTCGCGGCAGCGGCCTTTGGCGCGGGGGTTCGGGAGCCGAGTCGCAAAGCGGCATCATGAAAGGCAGAGTAAAGGCGTGCAGAGGTTCTAGACCTCCGCCTGGTCCATATCGCTCAGCGCTTTTCGAAGAGTGAGCTCAGCGCGTTCTTCACCGTGATTCGGCGGAGATACTGGAGCTCGTCCGCGGCGAAGGGGATGGGAACTACCTTGAAGTAATTGGTGAGCGCGTTGTTGACGATGGTGTTGTCGAGCGAAAGCAGGTCGAGCAGACCCGACGTCACGGGCGGATTGGGCAGAACCCGCTCGGCGAACGCGACGATCGGTCGCAACGCCTTTATCGGAACTGATATTAGTCGGCGATCCGTCACCATCGCCGCCAGGATACGCTCCGTCATCTGCCGGAGCGTTAGTGGGACCGCGCCGCCCAGATCGTAGCTCTGATGCACCGTCTCCTTTTTTTCGAGGCAGAGACGCACCACCCGCGAGACATCGTCGACCGAGATCGGCTGAAAGCGCGCCTTGCCTCCGCCCGGCAATGGAAAAATCCCCGGCGTAAGCTTGATCAACCTGCCGAGGACATTCACGAATTGGTCTTCGGGCCCGAAGATGACCGACGGTCGCAACACAGTCCATCGCAGGCCGCTGGTCTTTATCGAATCCTGGGCTACTCCCTTGCTGTGCAGGAAGGGATACGGCGACCGGCTGTCAGCGCCATTCTGCGACATGAAGATGACGCGCTGCACATTCTCCACTCGCGCGGCGGAGATGAGACGCTCCGTCGCGGCGGTGTTGGTGTCGGTGTACTTCTCGTCTTTCCTCTCGATCGCGATCGCCGCCAGGTGAACGACGGCACCGCATCCATTGAGTGAGCTACGCAGCGCCGTTGCGTCTCGCACATCGCCGACGCGGAACTCGACAGGCAGCTGTCCGAGCGCCATTGCTGCTTTCGCCGGATCTCGGATCAGCGCCCGTACCTGCCAGCCGCCTTTCGATAACTCTCGGCAGGTATGGGTACCAACAAGTCCCGATGCACCCGTTACTAGAACGGGCTTTTTCTTGTCGGCCGAGTAGGGCTGCGGCTGCTCGGCGACAGCAGTCGCGGGTCCTTCGCTCCCGTAGGAGTATGACCCACGGCCTGCCATCAACCTTTAGTGCCGCGGTCCACGCCGCGTGTACCGCGCACGACGATGCGGTAGATGAGCAGGAACATCCCGACCGTAAGGAGGATGTGAATCCAGCCTGGGGCGGTCGTCGTGAAAGTGACGAACGCCCAGATTGCAAGCATTAGAATGGCGCCAATTATCCAGAGATCCATGCGAAGATTCGTTGACCTTGAGTGTGACGACCCATAACTTCAACCAGTCATTAGTGCGGCTGCTCCAATAAAATATTTCAGCATCATCGTTGGGGCGGAGAACTCACTTTTTGAGCCAACAAGTCCTTCGAGTGGGTCCAATAAACTTTGCTGACGTCATGCCCCAGTGCGGGGAAGACGGTAGGCGGGGTGAGGGCCTCAAAAATTCGACCGGGCTTCAAAAAACCTCTCCGTCCCATTTTTGAGCTCCGCCAAACCACCGGCGGAGCTTTTGTTTAGCGTCGGACCTCGTTCTTTGCCCAGGGAAACGCTCAATGGGCGCGGCAATTTTCAGTCCCACCCTGCAATATCCCTGCGTGTGAAGCAGCGACGCATGCGCAGCATGCGTCGCTGCGATAACTTTACGCTAAACATGCCGCGCGTAACAGTCACCCGCCGAATGCGGTTCAATGCCGCCCACCGAGTTCACAATCCGGAACTGTCTGAGGCCGAGAACTCGCGGCTGTTCGGAAAGTGCAACAATCCGAACTGGCACGGGCACAACTACACGCTGGACGTTTCGGTGGACGGAGACATCGATCCCAAGACGGGTTATGTCTGCGACCTGTCGCAGCTCAAGAAGATCGTCGAGCGCGAGATCGTCGACATTGTCGACCACAAGAATTTCAATCTCGACGTACCCTTCATGAAGGATGTCATTCCGACTTCCGAGAACATCATCGTCGCCTTCTGGAACATTCTTGCTCCGCGGGTGAAGCCCGGCAAACTTGCTCGGCTCGTGCTGTGGGAGACCGAAAACAACTATGTCGAATACAAAGGATAGTAACGTCCTCGCTGATTTCGAGGCCATCGAAGCGTCGCGCGAGTTTGAGGAGCTTGTTCGCCGCGAGCTCGAGCTGATTGGAGAAGACCCCGACCGCGAAGGCCTCAAGGCGACGCCCCGACGAGTGGCGAAAGCGCTCGCTTTTTTGACCCAAGGCTACGACAAGACTGCGGAGGATGTCGTCGGCACCGGCGTCTTCAAGGAAGAACACGACAACATGATCATGGTGCGCGACATCGAGCTCTACTCGATGTGCGAGCACCATATGCTGCCGTTCTTCGGCAGGGCACACGTCGCCTACATTCCAAACGGCACGATCGTCGGGCTGTCTAAGATCCCGCGCATCGTGGACGTCTATGCACGCCGGCTGCAGGTGCAGGAGCGGCTGACGGAGCAGATCGCTGAGGGATTGTGCAGAGTGCTCAAGCCGACGGGAGTCGGAGTCGTCATCGAGGCGTACCATCTGTGCATGATGATGCGCGGCGTGGAGAAGCAGAACTCGAAGACCATTACGTCCGCGCTCACCGGTGCTTTCCGTGAGGATCCGAAGACGCGGGACGAGTTCCTGCGACTCGCGCACAACGGTCGCGACTAGAGAGTGGCATCGCTGAGCGGCCGCACCGCTGTCGTAACCGGCGCGTCGCGCGGGATCGGCGCTGGGATCGCCAAAGCGCTGGGCGAGCAGGGGGTGCGGGTGGTGCTCGTTGCGAGGACGGAGTCGAAGCTGAAAGAGCAGGCAGCCAGAATCAAACAGTCGATTCCTGTCGCCTGCGATGTCGCGGACGCGAAGAGTGTCGAGCAGGCGACTAAGCGCATTGGCAATGAGCTTGGTGGTGCGCCCGACATTGTTGTGAACAATGCGGGAATCTTTCGCGTGTCGGTCATCGAGGAGACGAGCGCGGAAACCTTCAGGGAAATGATCGATACCAACCTCGTCGCTCCCTTCCTCTTCGTACGCGCCTTCCTCGGGGACATGAAGGAGAGAAAGAGCGGACACATCGTCACGATCGGATCGGTCGCCGACAGAACGGTGTTCAGCGGCAATGCGGCTTACTCCGCTGCCAAGTTCGGATTGCGGGCGGTGCACGAAATCATGCGCGCGGAGCTGCGCGGTACTGGCGTGCGGACATCGCTGATCTCTCCCGCGGCAACCAATACCGAGATGTGGAATGACGTCACTGTCACCGATCCCGTCGCCAATCCGCATTCGACGCGACCGATGCTCGACCCCGCTGACGTCGTCGCAGCCGTGATGTTCGCGCTCACGCAGCCAGATCGCGTTAATGTCGACGAGCTGCGTCTCTCGCACAGCTAGATCAACCCTCGCACTGTGATCCGAAAAGGGTGAGACGGCATGTTCATCGAGATGCTCGACCTGCTGCGGTGTGTCAACGCGCATGAGGAAACGTGGCTCGTCGCATCACTCAAGGCGGTCTCGAACCGGATCGTTCTCGATGCGACGCTGGGATGTCCGGTGTGCCAGGCGCAATATCCGATCAGGAAGGGGATCGCCGACTTCAGACGCGGTGGCGACTTATCGCATCCGCCAGCGGTGCGCCGCTCTGGGGGCGAGAGACGCGAAGAGTTGGCAACGCGGATCGGTGCTTTCCTCAACGCTACCGAGCCAGGAGCGACGATCGTCCTTGGCGGCATTTGGGCTGACGCCGCGCAGGAGCTGGCAATGATGACCGATGTGCGCGTGCTCGCACTCAATCCTGGAGCGTCGGTCGAAGAGTCCGAGCGTGTCGGCTTGATTCGGGCGGACACGGAAATTCCACTCGCACCGGGCTCGGTGTTGGGTCTGGCCTTCGACGCGACCTTTTCGCCGGAAACCGTTTCGTCGGCTCTGAAAGTCGTTCGCGCCGGTGGAAGAATCGTTGGTCCTGTCTCGACCGATGCTCCCCACGATGTTTCGGAGCTTGCGCGCGATGCGAGTTACTGGGTCGCCGAGAAGCCGGCAGAGATGGTTTCGCTGCGCCGATCGAGACTGGCGGAGTAGTTCTGCTTGCCGCCTAACAAACGTCGCAGCTGACAAGCACTTTTCCGATGCGACATCGTGGCAATGATTGTAACCTGCTTGCAGCTGAACTAAGGCGTTACGTCGACCAGCGAGGATACTTAAGTCTTGTTCCAACTTGTACTTCAATTTGCGCCATGGGACCCGGCGCGATTCGACGATCTAATTGCACTAGAAGAAGAGCTTATCGCGCGGGATCGTTCGGCGTTCGTCGTGAAGTAGACAGTCACTAGTGAGGACAAAGGCATCAATGACGAACGCTGAGGTGAGGACACCGACGATTTCGGTTATGCTCGCGGTCCGAGACGCACAGGTCGCAAGCGCATGGTATCAGCGCGCACTTGGTGCGGCGCAGCTCTGGTCGCTCGGATCAGTCGTCGGTCTGGCCGTCGAGGGCGCAGTGTTTCTTATAGCGGAACCGGAGGGTAACGGCTGGGAGGCTCCTGATGGCGGGCGAGTGCCGACCTGCCGCGTGGAGGTATTCTGTGAGGATCCGGACAACTTTGTGGCGCGGGCGACGCGCGCGGGGGCTTCGGGTGAGCGGGATCCAGTTCGCGACCACCAGATGCCTTGGGGTGTGCATCGTCAAGGCGGGTTCGTGGATCCGTTCGGTCACATCTGGCTGGTCGGCGATCGGTCTCCACTTCGGGCACTGCGCGATGGATTGGTACCGAAGGAGATCTCAGGATGAAGTTCACGATGTGGCAAGCAACATCTTCGGTGCCGCGGACTAGAGCCAAGCGCTGAGGTTAGTCGCCGTTTCCAAGCAGTTTCCGCTTCTCACGGTCGGTGAGTGCGGCCTCAGCGGTCTCTCCACGGCTCTCGGGCAGATCTCGCCTTACCGTTCGCCTGGCCATAGCGAGCGAACCAGAGGCGCAGACCGCACAAGCAAGAGCGAACGTGGGGGCGACTGCTAGCACGTCTCCCCAGCCGAGGGACGCTGCCCTCGCGAAAAGGGCCGATAGTAGAAGCCCGCCCGTGGCACCCCATCCTGCAAAGCGCGGAAGCGACATCTGATCAAGTGTGCGACCGCCCTCGATCAGGGCGAGGAGCGCGGAGAATATGACTCCTGCAATGAAGCCGAGTACACCAAAGACGAGAGGAAACGGGGCGTCGGCGCGGAAGCGAGTCACCACCGCCAGCACGAAGCCCGCAGCGGACCATGCTGCTGCCCAAGTGAAGCCCATCCCGATTGCACCGCGAACGCGTCGCAGCCATTTCCGCATGATCGCCTCCGATCCTGGCGCCGCGCACCGCTGCGGGATCTGCATTCAGTCGCGCGCCAAGCTCTTTGTGATGCAAAGTACAACTCAGTTGGGCGGGACTCAAGAGCGCTCATCGCTGACGGTCGATCTCCGGAGTGGCGCGGGCTTCGCCCGCGCCTTCTATTTGGTCCCTGACGTTTGCAAGACAGTCTGACCCCTCACCGCGAAACGTGACTCATGTCTTCCATCATCCATTCGCAGGCAGCAGACATTCCGTCCAACATGACGACGACCGGGTTCGACGTGCCTGGATTCCGAATCGTCGACAATCTTGGCGTAGTACGTGGTGTTGTCGTCCGATCCCGGTCTGTTTTCGGAACCGTCGGCGCGGCCGTGCAGACGATGTTTGGCGGCAATATCTCGCTCTTTACGGAACTCGCTGAGCGAACGCGCAAGCAGGCTTTCGACACAATGTTGGTTCAAGCGCATATGGCGGGGGCCGACGCGGTGATCGGCATCCGCTACGACGCGAACGAGTTGATGAAAGGCGTGACAGAGGTATTGTGCTACGGGACGGCCGTTCGCGTCGAGCCGAGCTGACACTGAGGGCGTTAGGTGCCCTATAAATTTTGGGTTTTGACCACATGCGTCGAATAGCGAACGTGTTGATGACTCTAGGTGTGGCAGTCGGAGTAATGGATGCGTCCGCTATTTTATTTCATCTTGGTTTCGCCGGCGTCCCCTGGCTTATCAATGTCGCTTTAGCGAAG
>DASWDV010000163.1:0-1869 GCA_036395075.1 Gemmatimonadaceae bacterium
CGCGGCATCGATCTGTTCGACTGTGTGGCGCCGACGCGAATGGGCAGAAACGGCGCCGTCTTCACCCGCGACGGAAGACTAAACATCAAGCGCACCGAGTATCGCACGGATCCGCGTCCGCTCGATCCGGACTGCGACTGCTCTGCCTGCGCTCGCTTCACCCGGGCCTACATCAGGCATCTCTTCGTCTCCGACGAGATACTCGGGCTGCGCCTACTCTCCCTGCACAATGTACATTTCCTGCTGTCGCTGGCGCGTTCAGCGCGCCAGGCGATCCTGAACGGCGATCTCGACTCCTGGGCGCGCGAGTGGCTCTCGCGCTACCGCACTTCGTCACCACTCGCAGTCTGAACCAGCTCACACGGTCTTTCATATATGGGCGGCAATCCAATCCTCGGCTCCATTTTCATGTATGGAGCGATCTTCGCGATTTTCTATTTCATTCTCATCCGCCCGCAGGCGACCCAGCGCAAGAAGCACGACGAGATGGTGCGTCAGCTGAAAAAGGGCGATGAGATCGTCACCAACGGCGGACTCGTCGGCGAAGTGCTGTTCATCAAGGAGCGTGGCGGCGACGACAAGTCGGGCGGCATGGACGATCGTGTCACCATCAAATCGGGAGACACGCGCGTCATCATCGAGCGCGGCAGGATTGCGAAGATAAACCGGCCAGTCTCGGCGTCCACCTCCAGCCAGAGCGCGGGGTGAGCATTCTCGACATCCGGGTGCTGGGCGACCCGGTACTTCGCAAGCCGACAAAGCGCGTCACCGAGGTCACCGACGAGCTGAAGAAGCTCATCGCCGACATGTTCGAGACGATGTACGCCGCCGAAGGGATCGGACTGGCCGCTCCACAGGTAGGACGCGCCGAGAGGCTGGCGGTCGTCGACGTCGATGGAGCGAAATTCACGCTCATCAATCCAGAGGTGTTGACGACCGACGGCGCCAGGGAAAAAGCCGAGGAAGGCTGTCTGTCGATTCCCGACATTTATGGTGATGTCGAACGCCCGGGAGTCGTGACGATCCGTGCCACCGACGAGAACGGTATCGAGTACGAGGCGACGGGCAACGAATTACTTGGTCGCTGCTTTCAACACGAGATCGACCATCTCGACGGAAAACTCTTCATCGACTATCTGAGCCCGCTCAGGCGCAAAGCGGCGATGGCGAAGTGGGAGAAGGGAAAGGGCGAGTATCCAGGATTGATCAGGAAGGTCCGCACCGAGGTAAAAGGCGAGCACCATCACGAGACGGAGATGTAGTGCGGGTAGTTTTCTGGGGTACGCCGGAATTTGCCGCGCCGGCCTTGCGCGCGCTCATCGGTGAAGGATTCGAGGTCATTGGCGTCGTCACCAACCCTGATAAGCCGCAGGGACGATCGCGCGAGATAATTCCATCGCCGGTGAAGCAGATCGCCGTCGAGGAAGAAATCGCCCTCTTTCAGCCGCGTAACGCGCGCGACGCGAATCTTTACGAGCGGCTGCATCAACTCGAGCCCGATGTATCCGTCGTCGTCGCTTACGGACACCTGCTGCCGCAGAAAATCATCGACCTGCCCCGACTGGGGACTCTTAACATCCATGCCTCTTTGTTGCCGGCGCTGCGCGGGGCAGCGCCGATTCAGGCAGCGATCCGTCTCGGGTTCACCGAGTCAGGGGTGACGGTGATGCGCGTGGTGCCCGCTCTCGATGCCGGGCCGATGATCCTGCAGGCTACAGCGCCCATCCTCGAGGACGAGACTTATGGCGAGCTGCAGGTACGTCTCTCCGAGCTGGGGGCCCTTACGCTGGTCGAAGCTCTTACTTTGATCTCACTCGGCCAAGCGAAAGAAATCATCCAGAACGAAACGCGCGCCACGTACGCGCCGAA
>DASWDV010000164.1:0-5606 GCA_036395075.1 Gemmatimonadaceae bacterium
CAGCATCCAGCCCAGAAGTCTCATCCAGACCGCGCGCCACGCTATCTCAATCTTTCTCGGATCCACCGGTCAGCGGGAGCTCGAGGAGCTTTCGGGAAGGTTGTGGATCCCGCGTGTGATAGAGCTGAATGGCGCTTATCACGAACGGCTCCGGAATTCGTGTGTTGAGCAGCTCGCGGACCGATTTCGGATCCAGCGACTGGTACAGGCTCAGGGTACAATGTGGGCTAAAAGTGTACCGCGCCCGCGTGAATGGCAGGCCGCTCGTAACAAGCCGGTCGTGAAGGATTCTTATCGGACCGTGGGGATCGATCGGCAGCACGATTATGTCCGTCTGCATGAAGCGCTGTGCCGCCTTGAACGACAGCGTGATCGGAGCTGTCGAATCTGCGATCGGCTCGAGCTTCGCGCGCATCTCTTCGACACTCACCGAAGGCGGGATCGGACCAGCCCCGGACGAGCCGGTCAGCGTTATGTGGGGCGGTTTGTAGCGCGCCAGCTTCGCATCGTATCTCTCGTTTATCGCCCGCACACGTTCCCCGATCTCACTCGGTAATTCCGCCAGGATGAAGACGCCGTTCAGCAACGAGCATTACTCGCGGTAACTAAGTCGGATCCTAGAACTGGAATGACAAGCTGATCGGAATGACCCGGGATGTTGATCTCGTTTTCCCCTTTATGAGCTCGCTATCGATGTGATTGCCCGGGTGGGAGTGCGTGTACTTCACGACCTTCAGCCCGATGATGGTCCCGATCGTCGCCCCAGCCATCACGTCGCTCGACCAATGCTGGTTGTTATACATTCGCGAAAGTCCGATTAGTCCCGCTCCACCATAGAAAACAGTGCCGATGTAAAACGCGGCATGCGGCCACCAGAACTGAGTCTCGCGCGTCAACGTCGACGCAAAAGCGAAAGCAGCGGTCGTGTGCCCCGAAGGGAAGGATCGGTACTTGTCGTCCGAAAAGCCTCGCCAGAGTTGAAAGTTGTACGGATTGGTGACGTCCACGTAAGGGCGCTGCCTTCCAGCGAGCATCTTGAGTCCGCCGGAGAGGAACCCTGCGTAGACAATCGACTCGACGCTATGAAGTCCGAGGGCTTGTACCCGCCGCTGGCCATCGGCGCGGCCAATGAGGTACAACCCAGTCCCGGTAACAAGCGAGCCCGGGTCGCCAAGCAGCCGGAGGCCCGTTGCAGCCGTCCTGAGAAAACGGTTCTCCTGAGTTGCGGAGTCCTGAAGTCTACCCGCTACCTGTCGGTCGATCGGCGCAACGAGCGCCGTCCCAAGCGCAAATGCGCCGAAAAGCAAAGCATCTTTCCCTACCAGCAACGGAGTTTTTTTATTGATCGTGTCTTCTACCTGCGCCTGCGCATTCGTAGCGAGCGCTACTGAAAGGAGCACGAGACAAAGCGTCTTTCCCGGCAAGATCGATCCCCGGTTCAAGGTTTGAAAACCGAATCCTCATCGGCGGGAATGCAAGACTCTTACCCCTTGTCAATGTTGCCGCGAATCGCGATATCACCCGAATGCTGAAAATCGATCTCACCGGCAGGCGCGCGGTGGTCGCGGGCGTGGCAGACGACGCAGGTTTCGGCTTTGCGATCGCCAAATCGCTGGCTGAAGCGGGTGCTTCTGTGTCGGTCGGAACCTGGCCTCCCGCTCTCAACATCTTCATGAACCTGCTGGAGCGCGGCAAGATGGATGATTCGCGCAAACTGTCGAACGGACAGCTGCTGCAGTTCGAGAAGATCTACCCGCTCGATGCCTCGTTCGACACGCTCGCGGATGCTCCCGAAGACATTCGAACGAACAAGCGCTACAAGGATACCGGCGACTTCAGCATCGACGGTATGGCACGCCGAATCGAGTCGGACTTCGGAAAGGATTCGCTCGACATTGTAATTCACTCACTGGCAAACGGGCCTGAGGTGAAGAAGCCGCTGCTGGAGACGAGCCGCTCAGGCTACCTCACGGCGGTCGGTGTCAGCGCTTATTCGCTGGTATCCATGGTGTCGAGGCTCGCTCCACTCACGCGCAAGGGAGGCTCTTTTCTTTCCCTCACCTACATGGCGAGCGAGCGAGTGATACCAGGTTACGGTGGCGGCATGTCGTCGGCGAAGGCGGCGCTCGAAAGCGACACCCGCGTGCTGGCTTTTGAAGCCGGCCGCAAGTATGGGCTACGCGTCAATGCGATTTCGGCCGGCCCCCTCGCGTCACGGGCAGCGAGCGCGATTGGCATCATCGAGAAAATGGTTGAATACTGCGCCGAGAACTCGCCGCTCACCGACGCCTTACAGGCGGAAGAAGTGGGCAACACCGCGGCGTTCCTGTCGAGTTCCCTCGCGAGTGGAATAACCGGTACCGTTGTCTACGTCGACAAGGGCTACCACTCGATGGGGATGACGCTACATGAGGCAGTTCCTCAGCGCTGAATCACCGGTTTTTCTTTGCGTCGGCTGCAGCGGCCTTTGCTTGCTCGATTCTGCGTTTGATTTCCAGAAGCTCTTCGCGCGTGTGACGCCCGGAAAGCTTCATTGTACTTCCGGTCGCGGGATCGGTCCACGTGAGAGTCGTCACGCCGTTTATTGTTTGCGCTGTTGGAGCGGGCACGTTCGCCTCGGCGACCGCTGCTTGTGGCGCGGTGACCCCCGCACGCCGACTGTCGGTGCGCGGGGTGGTCGCAGCTGCTCCGGTTACGACAACTGACTCCAGGCTCAGTTTCAGTACCTCTGCCAACAACACCGTGTCACCGGGCGATACCTCGTACAAGGTGCGACTTTCGCCGAGTGCGCGTGGTGTGCCTACAACGCGAACAGACGGCTGGTCGCGAACAGACGCCTGATCCGCGGCTGCATCCATTGCCGCGACACTGTTAACGCGCGGGAGTGCAAACCTGGGCGCGGCCGCGCTTGACCTGACCGCGCCGGCGCCGCCCGCAGTAGGCGGTGTAACGCCAATCTGGCGACCACTTTCGCGAGTCTCTGGGTTAACGGTTTGTGCGGCGGACCTCTTTTCGGTCGCATACGCGTCTGGTTCGGAGATTGGTTTTGCCGCTTTCCCGGAAAACTCATTCTCGGAGTTGCGTCTGGCCGACTTTTTGGAAAGCTCGGTCGTGGCAACCGTGTGGGTATCGGATACGATCGGTGCCGGCGGGGCGATCCCAGCCTGAGGCTGCATTACCATCGCAGCGGATGTTGGACTGGAGGATGGTTGCCCCTTTCGTCCGTTAGCCCGCAAGACCACGAGAGTACCACCAGCCACGATCAGCATCGTCGCCGCAACGCGCCACACGATTGGATCTACGCGCCTTCTCGGCGCCGCAGCCGGCACTACGTTTCGCGGCACGTTGTCCAGCGCGGTTAGAATTCGCGACGATGCCGCGATGAATCCGCGCGCTTCCGCTACCGCAGCAGCACATTGCGGACATTCTTTGACGTGAGCTTCTGCCCGCGCGACATCATCGGCGCTCAAGGCGCCGTCCAACCACGAATGAATCGTTCCTTCGTCAAGATGCTGCATTCTTCTCTCTCTCTTCCTGATTCTTCTGCAGTGCCTCGTAACTCTCAACGAGCCTGCGACGCGCCCGCGAGAGCGTCGTCCCCACCGACCCGGGCGAAAGCTCCAGTGCCTCCGCGATCTCGCTGTAGTCCAGACCCTCTTCACGCATGAGCAGCGCGAGACGATCTCTTTCCGCGAGTGCATCGACTGCTTTACGCGCCATCGCTGCTTCCTGAGCGCGCTCGAGCGTTGTCTCCTCCGGCTCGACGACCGTCTCTCGCTCCTGCTCCGCCAGAAGCGCCAGATGCTTTCGGCGTCTCATGTCTTTCCTCGCTTCGTCCCGCACGAGATTGGTTGCTACCGCGAACAGCCACGCTCGCTCGTTCTGTATCGACGTCTGCCGCAGCGCACGCACGAATGTCTCCTGCGCCACCTCCTCGGCCCAGTCGCGATCTCCCAAACGCCGCGTCAGATATCTCACCAACGCGGCGTTGTACGTTCGGAAGAGTCGCTCTACATCAGTCACTCGATTACCAGCGATCTCGCAACAGCGCCACGTCGCGGTCCGTCAGCCGTTCTTTGCCAGATGGTGTCAGCTCGATCGCCATGGTGCGGCCCGCAACTATCACGCGCTCGCCGACAGAGAACGGCTCGCGGAGATCCGGCTGCAGTTCCAGCAATCTGAAGTAGGCTTCCGAGAATGGTTGCACGCGCAGTACCGTGTCTGAGTTTTTGTACCGCACGTCGGTCCAGATGCTGTCGCGCAGCACGAACGTCACGTTGCCGGCGCGCCGCAGGTTCGCATCGTCTCTCATGCCCGAAGCAGCATCCGCCGCGGACATGTTGGTAACCGAGCGTTGCGCCGCCGCGGCCTTTGCCGCTTCAAATTGAACTGCCGCCGGAGCGGGTGCACGCCCGGTACCCGTGCCTGTACTTGTCACGACCGACTGCAGCGATAGGTTACCGCCGAGCTGACGCCGTTGGTTCATCCCGGGCTCGACCACCAGGTAGGACGAGAATTCCGTCGGAATACCAAATCGCTCTCCAAGATCGCGGATTTCGTCATTGATCTCCTGCGAGCCGCCGTGCTTCCTTTTCTCCGCGCTCAGATAGCCGACGCGCTGAGTTGCCCACAGCCTTGCAACGAATGGATTCTCGCGCGACCGATCCGGGAAGTTGACAGCGCTGTTCCAGCTCACAGGACCGCTCGTAGTCTGACCCTCGAACCGTATGAAGGCATTTCCGCTTCCCTGATAGCGAGCCAGAATGACCAGATCCTCGCCGGCAAATATGTCCACCGGTCCCGAAGGGTGCATCTTGAGCAATCGTACACCATCCGCGCGAACTCGGACATCGGTGACGAGTGGGCTCGTCAACCGACTCGCCACGATTCCTACCGCGCGCTCCACCGATTCCTCAGGACGTACGAAGCTCGCTGTCCCGCGACCCTCGAGCGCAAGCTGCTCGATTAACGAAACGTTGAGATCAGCGCCAACGCCAAAGGTGAACAGCCGGCGCGACCCGCGCTCTTTCGCGACGTTCGCCGCGATCACGGAAGCATCGCGTTCCCCAACCGTTGGCTGGCCGTCGGTGAGAAACAGTATGATCGGGAGTCTTCCCGATTGAACAGGTGCTGACAGTGCCTCCTCCAACGCGCCAGAGATATTCGTTGACCCCTGCGCGTCGAGTTGGTCGAGATAACGCTCCGCCGCCTGAATGTTGTCGCGATTCGCGATGGAGAAATTGTCGCGAAACGTGCGCACGTCGCTCGAGAAATCGATCAGTCGGAAACGGTCCATCGTCGACAGCGTGCGCAATAACTGCTTCCCCGCCGAGCGCGCCTGCTCGATTTTCTCGCCGCTCATCGAGCCCGATACATCGATCACGAACGTCACGTCGCGAGGAACCGCGCGTGGACGCACTGATGGAGGCGAAAGCGTGATCAGCGCAAAACCGTCGTCATTACCAGGAGCGTTGGCGAGCAGCGTTATTGCCGCGCTGGTCGAGCGCCGGACTGGGATAAGGAGCGTGACCTCTCCGCGCGCGTCCCTTACCTCAAACCGGCGCACCGACCTGCGGTAACTCGATGCGAATGAGCGATCGGCCGCG
>DASWDV010000165.1:0-15724 GCA_036395075.1 Gemmatimonadaceae bacterium
CAAGTCGAGATAGCTCACGTAGTCACGGATCTCGAACTCACGATCCTCCGCGGTCATCCAGCTAGCGCCGACAGGAGCATTGGGCGCGTGTGGCGCTGCACGCGGTGCGGACAGGTAGTAGCGGGACAGTCCTTCCGGAGCAACGAACAACCGGTCGACGCGTTCGAGAGGCAGAAACCGCGAAAGGAATCGCGCCGCCAATTGTCCATGCCCGTGACAAACAATCCAAACCTCACTCAAGTCGGAGTCCAACGACCCCATTATCGCGTAGCGGGCGGATCGCGGAACCGTCAGATGTCGCTCTTGGAAGCTGCGGAGCTTTTTTTCTGGCGCGACGGACGTCTGCACAGGGAGCTCGCTCTGCTACAAGGAATTACGAGGATGGAAACTGGAACATGTCTTGCCCACACCACGAATCTACCATTTCCACCGCAAAATGAGCCGTTGTTTTTGCACGACTTGTTTCTCGCTACTTATGGCCGCGTGCTCCGTCTCGCAGGACCAGGAGGTGGCGCTCGGGCGCGAAAACGCGGCAACGATCAATGCGCAGCTGCCGATCGTCACGGATCCGGTCGTTAGCAGTTACATGCAGGAGCTGGGCGAGTCGATCGCCCGGAAGACGAGTCGCGCCGATCTCGACTGGCATTTCTACGTCGTCAACATCAAGGACGTAAATGCGTTCGCCTTGCCCGGCGGGTTCGTCTACGTCAATCGCGGGCTCATCGAGAGCGCCGACCGTCTCGACGAACTCACGGGTACGCTGGGCCATGAGATCGGACACGTCATCCAGCGGCATTCGGTAAAGCAGATGGAAAAGGCGCAGAAGGCGAATCTGGGTGTTGCCGCCGTGTGCACCCTTACCAACATCTGCCATAGCGGACTCGCTCAGGTCGCGGTGCAGGTGGGCGGGACAGCCATCTTTGCTCGCTACAGCCGCTTCGACGAGCTGCAAGCTGACTCGGAGGCGGTGGTCAACGTCAGCCGCGCCGGGTACGACCCCCAGGGTATACCCGACCTTTTCCAGGTCCTGTTGAAGGAACGCGAATACCAGCCGACGAAAGTCGAAGGTTGGTTCGCATCGCATCCGCTCGAGGAAGCGCGGATCCAGAAGGCGAAGCAGCTGATCGCGCAGCTCGAGCTGGATCACTCACAGCGACTGCTGGTTGATTCGCCAGAGTTTCACGCCTTCAAAGAACGCGTGGCGCGGCTACCGCCGGCGCCGCCGTCGAGACAGCTCCCCGCGGGACAAAGCCAGTAGCGCCGAGGGTACGGCGCATCTTCTTGGAGTAGCTGGCGCGGAGAGGGGCGAACGTTAACGCGGTGCAGGAATCGTATCGCGAGTTGGACGGTGCAACGAATCCAGCGTATCGCGCGCGGGACGAGGACGCTGGCCGTTGTAGCGGTCTAGCATTGAATCGGCCTGTCGCAGCGAACGATGCTCGAGCGCCTCCGAGTCATGTGCAGTCTGCATTTGAGCGTGGTCCGCGTCGCGCTGCATGTTCATCTCCGAGGATTCCGAGCTCCCCATGGCTGACCGTACACCGAAAGCATCGGCTGGCGGCCCGCGCATATTGTCCATTGCCCGCGCGCGCAGCACGCGGGATTGATACTGCTGGACGAAACGCGAATTCTCGCCGAGCAGCGCGGTGCGGTTGGTCGATTTTCCGCCCTGCGATGCCTCGGTCGCCTGGGCCAGGGCAACAGTCTCGAGCACGAAATCTTTGACTGAAAGCCCGGTGCGTTCAATTGCTGTGCGCGCCCGGGGACTCGATTCCAGGCGGGCGACCGCGCGATCTATTGCACTTCCGCCGGGCCCAGGTCCCGACGCGATCGCTGATCGCGGCAACTGATCTAGATATTCCTGTGCTTGCTCCCATTGCGCAAAATTCTCATCAGTGATCCTGAAATCGACCGGAGTGGCAAGAGCTTCGCGCGCGTCGGGAGACGCGTTGTCGAAAATCAACGATGTCCCCAACGGGTTGCTCGCGTCTCGACTGGCTTTCTTGCAGGTCACGCCGGCGAACGAGAGACCCGCTACTACCGCGCACCGCCACACGAATGCCAACAATCGTCTCACCGGTTCGCCTCCCTTCCCTTCCCTTTCAGCGAATTAGGGGCCGCGGAAATAGAATTATTGGCTCCCCTGCGCGCTTACTCCTTCGAACCAACCAGCCCATGAATCGCATTGCGTTAACCACCGGCTTTGTCGTTTGCTGCTTCGGCGCCGCGGAGGTCCAGTCACAAGCGTCCCCCGTCGACTGGCCGGCGCTCGCACGTGAATCACAGACGGTACTGTCCGATTACCTGCGCATCAACACGACCAATCCGCCAGGCAACGAAATGATCGGCGCGCGGTTCCTGAAGGCTATCCTCGACCGTGAAGGAATCGAAGCGCGGATAACGGACACTACCGAGCTCGGACCAAATCGCGCCAACCTGTACGCCCGTCTCCGCGGCAATGGAAGCAAGAAAGCGATCGCGCTTGTGCACCACATCGATGTCGTTCCCGTCACTCCCGCTTCATGGACGGTCGACCCGTTCTCGGGCGTCGTCAAAGACGGTTACATCTGGGGGCGGGGCGCAATTGACATGAAGGGAAATGGTGTCGCTCAGCTCATGGCAATGATCGCCCTCAAGCGCTCCGGCGTGCCTCTCACGCGTGATATCGTATTCATTGGGAATTCCGACGAAGAGCTCGGCTCGACGGGCGCAATCGTATTCGTCAGGCAGCACGCTGATCTGCTGCGCGATGTCGAGTACCTGATCACCGAGGGCGCGGACAACGTACTGGACCGCGAGGGCAGGGTCACTTACTTCGCCGTAGGCGTAGCCGAGAAACGAACTTTCTGGCAGCGTCTCACCGTGAACGGGGTGCCATCGCACGGATCCCGACCAACGAAGCAGAATCCCGTTCCGCGCCTTGTGGCCGCTCTCTACAAGATTTCGCGATACGAGACGCCGCTCCACGTCACCCCTGGAGTCCACAAGTATTTTCGCGACATTGCTCGGACGTATCCGGAACCGCAGCGTACTTGGCTCTCAAACGTCACGGTCGCCCTTGGGAATTCGCGCGCCCGCGCCTGGATTCTGAGCGACGTATCATGGAATGCAGTCCTGAGGAATACAATCTCGCTGACCGGCCTCAACGGATCTAACAAAACGAACGTCATTCCGGCGATGGCAACGGCGGAGATCGACGTCAGGCTTCTACCCGACCAGGACACCACGGAGTTTCTGCGGACTCTACAGAAGATCGTCGCGGACACCGCGGTGCATTTCACGCATCTGGGAAATACGAAAGCGCCGCTCGAGAGCCCGATCGACACCGACTTGTTCCGCGCCATCGAGCGGGCCGCGCACGAGCGCGAGCCCACTGCTTTCGTCACGACCCCGATGGAGACCGCGGCAACGGACCGGCCGACCTACCGCAAGCTTGGAATAACCACCTACGGCTTCAGCCCATTCAAGATTCCACGCGAGGAGATTCAGCGCGGGATGCACGGCAACGACGAGCGTCTGTCTGTGGACAACGTCGGTTACGGCGTTCGATTCTATTACGACGTGCTGCGTTACGTGCAGTAGTCGGCGAGCTGGCGCCTCAGCTCTTGTGGCGGAAGGTGATTCGTCCTCTCGTCAGGTCGTAGGGCGATACCTCGAGTGTCACCCGATCGCCGGCAAGAACGCGGATGCGGAATCTCCGCATCTTTCCCGCAATTGTTGCATGCACATCGTGGCCATTGTTCACCTGCACGCGAAACGTCGCGTCGGGAAGCACTTCGGTAACCGTCCCCTCAAGCTCGATTGCTTCTTCTTTTGCCATAGTCCTCCAAAGGTTTTCGTATCAGCAATAAAAAGCGGGGCCGGCCTGGAGTTGTCCAGAGCGGCCCCGCCATTCTATCCTGCGTTCAGCAAGCTACGACTTAGGCGCCGAGCTTGGTGACGTTCTCAGCCGCCGGACCCTTCTGGCCCTGCACGACGTCGAACTCTACGCGCTCGCCTTCAGCCAACGACTTGAAGCCGTTGCCCTGAATGGCTGAGTGGTGAACGAAGCAATCTTTCTGTCCGTTCTCTGGTGTGATGAAGCCAAATCCCTTGGCGTCATTGAACCACTTTACTTTGCCGGTGGTACGCATGTTCGGTACTTCCTCTACAATTGGTCGGAAGTGCCGTGTTGCGGTACATGTCCGACTACAGTTTTTCGCGATCGAAATGATCGCTTTTTCGTTCCAGAAAACCAAAAAAGACCTGGCAACACCCCAGGTCCCCTATACGGCAATCTGGCCCCTGTCGCGCAAACGTTGCGCTTCGGGGTTTAACCTAACGCATCAAGGCTTTGAGGTCAATCAAGATGCGCCGATTTCTGCGGATTCTTCGAGTGGAATGGCGTACTTCTCTACCGCTTCTCCGTATGCCTCGAGTACGCCGGTCGGCGCTGGCACGCGCTCGCCAGTGATCATCGACTTCATCATCAGGGCGTTCGCCACCGCCTTCCCCTTATAGTGGTTGTTAGTGACAACATAGACCTCTCGTGTGGCGGGGTCGGCTGCCATCTCTTTCGCCCTCTCGACCCATGGCTCTAGCTCGTCCGCGCGGTAGAGGTAGTTGTAGCGCTCCTCCACCGAAGCTTTCGCGCGAAACCACTCCTTGTAATTCCGGCCGTGTACTCGAACATATCCGACGCGCGAGGTCACGCGAGCCGAGGGACCGATCGAATTGTGGTAAAGCGGCTGGTCAATGTTGACGAATCCAAGGCCTTCTTCCTCCAGTGCCGCGAGGAAATCGGCGTCCAGCCATGACACGTGCCGCACCTCAACCACCAGTGGGTAGTGGGTGAAAGTCCGGGCAACATCGCCCAACCATTCGCGATTTTCTTCAGTGCGTTTGAAGCTCCAGGGAAACTGCAGCAGAACCGCTCCGAGCTTTCCGGCATCCATCATAACGTCGAACCCGGCGCGAACCTGGTCGACTTCGCGGGTGGTCCACGCGCTATCACGCTCGTGGGTAAAACGCTTCCACAACTTGGCTGTGAACTTGAAACGCTCGTGGTCTTCCACGCGATGGACCCATGAGCTCGCGGTCTTGGCTACCGGCGGCCCATAGAAGCTCGAGTTGATCTCAATCGTGTCGAAGAACTCCGCGATGTACTGAAGCTGGTCGAATCGGGGAGGTTTCGGCTTTGGGTAGACGATCCCGTCCCAATCCTTGTACATCCAGCCCGCCGGTCCGAGCCGCGTGTCGGCTTTACGTCTGTCTCCACCTCTGCCGCCCGATCTCTGCACCCTCATGCAGCTCATGAATGCTTGTTCAATGCCATCGTCGGGCGGCGTCGTCTGTTAGATGGCGCTGCCGATTCGTCCACCGTTCCTGCCAATGGAGGCGATAAGTCCTCCCCAGTATTCCCGGGTCCGTCGGAGGTAGCCGGAACGGCTGGGTCGTCGCACATTTTTCGGACGCATGCCGTACGCCTTTCACACTGCCGACGTTTTCACGGACCACCTTGGTGGTGGAAATCCGCTTGCCGTGGTTCCGGACGCACGCGGTTTGACGGACGAGCAGATGCAGGCGATCGCGCATGAGTTCAACTACTCCGAAACGATCTTCGTTTTTCCACCCGTTCAGAGTGCCCACACTCGGCGTGTCCGGATCTTTACACCGGGGGCCGAGCTTCCGTTTGCTGGGCATCCCACCGTGGGCTGCGCGTTCGTCCTGGCATCGATCGGCGAGATACCGCTCAAGGCCGCGGAGACGCGCATCATACTCGAAGAGGGCGTCGGACCCGTTCCCGTTGTCATCCGGTCGGAGGGCGGTAAGCCGGTGTTCGCCCAGCTAACATCGGCCAAGCTCCCGGAAATCAAAGATCCGCCGCCGCCGCCGGAGACGCTCTGCGAGATTCTCTCTCTCGAGCCGAGCCACATCGTCGCTGACGACATGATCGAGCCGGAGGCGATATCGGCCGGCGTTCCCTACCTATTCATTCCTCTCAAAAAACCGGAGATGCTGTCATGGGTGAGGGTCGATGCCATGAAGTGGGAGCAGGCGCTGCGTGATTATTGGGCGCCAGAGATGTACGTGTTCAGCACAGAGGACTGGAGCAACATTTTCGAGGGCGGTCACATTCGAGCGCGGATGTTCGCGCCCGCGCTGGGGATCGGCGAGGATCCGGCGACCGGCAGTGCATGCGCTGCGCTTGCTGGATTTCTTGCTCTTCGCGCTGAGACGCGCGATGGGACGTTGCGGTGGAGCGTCGATCAGGGCGTCGAGATGGGTCGACCAAGCAGGCTGGAGCTGGAAGTCGACCTCAAGCGCGGCCAACTCGCCGCCATAAGAGTCGGTGGCTCGTCGGTGTTAGTCAGCTCCGGGACGCTTCACATCGAGGGCGAAGGCTAGCTGCCAGACGGAGTGCTGCTTTCGCTCGTCCGCTCCACCGGTGGTGGCGGAGCTCGTCCCCAGCGGCGGCGATCGCCCGGCTGCGGAGGCGGAAACTCCATGCGCTGCGAATAGTCGGTGAGCGCGACGACGACGAAGATTATGATCGCGACAAGGACGAAGAAGTTTCTCGCCGCGTAAACGTCGGCAAACCCAAACATCCACGGCGCAGCCATCAAAAACAGTCCCGCCACCAACTCAATCGAGCCGTGGATCTTGAATGGAATCCAGTTGAATACGCCGAGCGGAAAATCGGTGCAGCCCGTCATCAGGAGATGAATCCCGGCAAGCCAGTACACGATGGCGGCTGGGGTCCCCTGAAACCCGAGCACCATTGGAGCGTTCAGGAACGCTGCGACCGTTGCGTAATCGAGAACGCCGTGAACTTGCGCCGAGATCGGCTTTTTCATCGAGGGCTCCGGCGCAAAATAACGACCACCCCGGGAAAGCGGTCAGTTCGTGCGCTTACTCCAGATAGTGATATAGACCGAACAAAGCCATACCAGCCCCGCCGATGAGGATGATGGTGCCGGGGGTATCACCAACGAGAGCACCGACAATCATCGCGCCGACGCCCACCACCATTAGAGCGACATCTTGTCCTTCATGGGGGCGGACGGGAGCCGCGCTAACCTTCGTCGAAGCATTTACCTTGGTTGCGTCGAGGTGGAATCCGACCGCCGCGGCCTGGAACGTTGGGCCCTTCACAGAGCTTTTATCTGGCTGCTGAGCGAAGGAAAGAGCGGGGAGGATAGCAAGAGCACAGAAGCCAATTGCCAGAAAGCGCATTTCTTTCTCCGTTGGAGGCAGGAAACGTTGCGCGGAAAACGCTCGTCGGCATCTTCCGTTTTCCCACACAGTTCGGAGGCGGTTTGGGGCAATAAACGTGCACGACACCGGCCGGCGACAGCGCTATGCCATCGAATGACTCAAGCGTCTGTCGGGAACTCCTAGCGCTCTTCGCTGCTGCGGCCGCGGTGGCGGTCGCGGTGGCGCTCGGGGATGTCGACTCGTCCGGACACGTCGGTGTAATCGATTCCGCCACCGCCCTTCGACTCCACGCGGAAGTCTTTTCCAACTTTGTTCACGTCGATCTCGCCCGATCCGTCATTTCGTACGATCACAGACCCGCGTACATCGCTGGCGTAGATACCGCCCGATCCGTCGCTCTCGACTACAAACGAGCCGGAAACGTTGCGGACGTTGATATCGCCCGATCCATCGTTGACGGTCACGTCACCACCGACGTTCTCGATTCTGAGCGATCCGGAGCCGTCGGTAATGCGAACCGAACCGGTCGCGCCATCGACGCTGAAATCTCCCGACCCATCGGCGGCTTCGAGCGAACCGATGTTGAGAATCTTGGTGTCGCCGCTGCCGTCGGATATGTCGGCGTTGATACCTTGCGGGACCTGGATGACCAGGTCGAGTCCCGCCGAGTAGTTGTCGTCGTACCATCCTTCGTGGTCTGGCATATCCGCCTTGATGAAGACGAGATCTCCTCTCCTCTCCGCGATCAACTTGATTTGACTCAGCACCTGCTGCGTAGAAGCTCGCGCAGTTCCCGTGACCTGCACTTGGCGCAGACCTGGTTTGCCCTCGACGCGGAGGCTGCCTGCGGCTCCCTCGACCTCAATGCTCTTGGCGCCAGCCGCGTCGACGACTGCATTTCTGGGAGCCGTGTAGCGACTTGACCACTGTGCGTGCGCGGCCGAGCCTATAAGGAAAGGCGCGGCCGCGAAGGCTGCACCTCGAAACTGTCGCTTCATTGAATGACTCCGTTCGGTGTGACCGGGTTAGACAACCCCTTGTCCCTTACGGTTTGAATGGGGTCCAGTTTCAGTCTGGCGGGAATGGCACGGCGCTGAGCTTCCAAATGCCGTTGAGCATGTCGGACGCATACACGCTGGCTCCCACGAGCTGCACGCCCCAGACATAGACGGGTCCGACATCGGTAAGTCCGTGCGCGACCTCGCGACCCATCTTCGCCAAATCGCAGCGCCCGTCGGCACTCCTGTTGGCAGGATCACAGCTCGAGAGATCGCCGGTAACGTCTATCGCCCGCACGCCACCATTGTAGTAGGCAGCGTAGAGAATTCCACGACCCTCGTCGACGGAGAAGTTGTGCGTGCCCGCACCCTCCACGTGAAAGAACGCAACCTCGCGCGGCGATGCAAAGTTGCTGACGTCGACAACGTGAATGTCGCCACTCGCGGAGGCTCCAGTAGCCCCCGGTCCCTCCTGTCCCACGAATGCGTACCGTTTTTCGCCGGTGAGCGCATTGTGAAACCACCACACGTTATGCGCCTCGCCACCGACGGTGACCACGCTTCCAAGCGCAACCGGATTGGACATGCTGCCGGAGCCCGCTCCGCCGATGTCCCAGATCGTGATTCCCTGATTCCAAAGCGCGGTGATCAGGATTCCATCGCGGACGTACACGTCGTGGATGAACGGATTCCCCATGTTGGCGGTGAAGACCTGCGTTGGCGCGGCGGGATCGGTAATGTCGACAATCACGAGCCGCGCCGCTGTTCCGCTGCGCTGGTCTATCGAAAGAAACGCGTACCGCCTGCCGTTCACGCGCTGGATCTCGGCGGTGTGCACGCCGGGATCGGTCAGCGACGTAGTGTAACGCGTGATCAGCTGCGGCCTGGTTGGATTGGCCAAGCCATAGATCATGATGGATCCTGGGGAAAATTCCGTCGCGACGACCAGTAGTTGCCCATCGTCGCTTGTCTGAACGTCCCCCAGCGTCCTCGCGCCGGGCACGATGAGTGAGTCGACCAATACCGGAACATTTCCCGATACGTCCCAGATCTTGACGGCGTTACCCGGCGCCTCGCGGGATCCCCACGTCGTCGTGTAGGCGACGTTGCCGTTTACCCAGATCTCTCCCGTATAGCGGTCCGACACCATGCCGTGACCGAGTACGGTGAGGACCTGAGAAGTCGGCGGGGTGAGGGTCTTGTCGGATCCACAGGCAAGAGCGAGGGCGACCAACGGGACGCTTATCGCCCGCGCGGTAGTGGAAGCCAGCGCTGCTCCATTGAGAAATCGATTCAATCGCATGTCCGATATCGATGGTTGCGCCCGTCGGAGTTACATCCCCTCCATCGTCATACCACTCATCTGCGAGGCAGGTTTCCCAACGATTGCGACGCCATAACGGCCCATCCGCATGTGCGACATGCCGAATGCGAGCTTCGCCCCAAGCGACAGGCTCCATAAACGGTCAGATCCATAGAACTGTCGCGGATCGAACCCTGTCGGCCGCAGCGTCGGGACCACGCGAGCGCGAGCCACTTCTACGAACGGCTCGATCGTCAACGCCCGCGCAGTCAACGCCGTCGCGGCGAGTCGGGCAGTGATGATCGTCCAGCGCGAGCGACCAGCGATGCCGAGATCGGTGGCGGGCACCGGTGCTCTGAATTCATCGACGAGACGTTGCTCGTCCGGTCGATCAGTACGCTCGAATCTGACTGCTCCGCTCACCCGATCATACCTCGCCCACGTCTCGGCGAGTAGGGAATTGAACGTGAAGGTGCGCAGCGCGCCCGCGTATTCGCTCGTTCGCTCCCATTCGAAGAGCGCATAGCCCGAGTGCTGCGGATCCTCCAGGCGAATCGAAGCGCTCTGCTTGCGCTGATCCGCACCGGCTCCCGACGGGTCTTCGGGCGACTTCACTCGCGCGTAGCTGGTTTGGAATTCGCCCTGTGGCCACGGCGCGAAGGTGATCCGGCCCGACCACGAATCCCAATATCGCTTTCGGTCGGGAGTGTCCCCGGGACTGGTGGGCTCGTCGCCGTTGAATGCACCGGCCTCGAGTGTCCATTTGTCGGCGCGCAATGCACCAATCGCGACCGCCCGTTCGAGGATCTGCGCGAGATGGTGGTTGATCGGATATTTCTCGAATGGGCGGGACATTGGATCGTCGGTGCCAAATGGCGCGAAACCCTTCCCAGCGGTTAGCGACACTCCGCTCACTCCGTCCGCGGCAAACCTTTTTGCGGAAGAAACAATCATCTCGTGGAGATAGGTATGCGGATGACGGCGGTCGATGTAGCCCTCGCCATAAATGCCGGCGTTCAGCTCTCCGCGCTTGATTGTCATACCCTCGAGATTCAGCGTGGCCTTCATGGTAAGTAATTCTCCCCATGGATTCATCTCCGCCATAACGACTGGCTGCGTGAAATATCCCTCACTGAGATCGCGCCCATGAATCGCAGGTGATTCGCGCGTCATGACCGCTATGCCCTGGGCGCCGATGACGACGCCGCCGAAACGTTGAGCCTCGACCTGCGCGCGGGCATCGCCGGAATTCAGGAACCCCAGAACGAACAGACTTGCCGATGTCAAACGCGCCGCGAACCGATCACGCCGCCGTGGACGCGAACAGTCGATAGTGGTCAGAAAGCTTCTCAATGCTGTAACTAGCCGGAGTTTGATTCGCGATGTAAACTTTCTCCAATATCGCACCAGGGACACACGGAATGCTGAATCGGGCAGGAATTGCGACACTGACGTTGGCTTCTGCCGCCACGCTCGTCGGCGGAATCGCACGTGCGCAGCAAAGCGCGTCTTCGACAGTGACAACGGCGAGCGGTCCCGCGATCAACGACCTGGCGGCCGATTTCAGTCTTCCCGGCGCCGACCGCTACGGCTTGCTCAAAACGCCAGTCAGGCTCTCCGATTATCGCGGACGCACGGTTGTCCTCGCGTTTTTTTTCCAGGCGCGGACCAAGGGCTGAACGATCCAAATGGAGGCGTACCGTGATCAGTACGCCACGCTCTTCAACAACGGCCGCAACGTCACTGTCATCGGGATCAGCGTCGATGCCGACACCACGCTCGCGTCCTGGGCGCGGGATGAGGACTTCCCGGTACTCTTCGCGAGCGACCCGGGCGGCAATGTGGGACGTCTCTACGGCGCGTACGATGCGAAGAACAAGCTGGATAATCGTTCGCTCTTTGTGATTCGTCCGGACGGTCGAATCGCGTACGTGACGAAACCGTTCAAGGTCCTTACGCCATCTGCGTACACTGATCTGGCGGCCGTCGTCGATAGCCTCGCGCCGCCGCCGAAAGCGGATTCAGCGAAATAGCAAAAAGAGCCGCGATCACTTGCGGCTCTTCTTTTCTCCTCCCGCGGACTAGAGAGCCTTCCTGATCGCTCGCTCGAGGTCCTGCTTTCCTCCCAGGCCGGTGTAGACCACTTTGCCCGCCTTGTCGAGGACGACGACATAGGAAGTGGCGGGAGCATCGAATGCGCTGGCAGCTTTTCCATCGACATCGAAAAATGTGTCGTGCGGCAGCGGATGCGCGGCGAGAAATCTCCGGACTCTCTCCGGCGACTGGTTGATCGCGACGGCGATCGCTACGAACTTGACCTGCTTACTGAATTTCTTCTCCGCATCGAGCAGGGTCGGCATCAGCTCGCGGCAGTTCGGACACCAAGTCGCCCAGAACTCGATCAACATTGGCGTCTTGCCGATGTAGTTGCCCAAGTCGACCCGTTTTCCGTCGAGCGACTGCACCGTCACCGCCGGAGCGCGGGCGCCGATGTCGATGCCCAGATCCTGCGCGCGCGCGGGTCGTGGTACGAGCATCGCTGCGGCACAAAGCACCGCAGCCACCACATAATTTCGAACTGTCATCTGGCTCATGTCGTTTGGCGGTTCCAGGATCTTGGCAGCGGAGAATCTCACGATCTCACGTCCCAGATCTCAGATGAGAAGTTGTCCCATCTGCACAAGGTAATACTCCGCAACGAGCAACATGATCAGGGCGAACAACCGCTTGACCCACACCATCCACGCGCCGGCCCGCGGGAGACGCGCCACGGTGCCGCTGAACAGACCGACCAATACCAGCAGTGTACACATCCCAAGGGAGAACACGAAAAGATAGATAAATCCCAGGACCCCGCTCTTCGTCGAGCTGACCCACGTAAGGACGGCAGCCATAACCGGCGCCGAGCACGGCGCAGCAACGAGTCCCGAGACGGCGCCCATGACGAACACTCCGTAAAGACTCCCTCCTTCGCCAGCGGTTGACGCGCGCGTCAAGAGCCAGGTGGGCACCCGCACCGGGATCACGTCGAGCATCGCCAGCGCCGCGACGATAAGGAGATTCCCCATTGCGAAATACAGCCACGGATTGGTGCTCACCGACCCGAACAACGTACCGGTCAGTCCCGCAAAGAGGCCCAACGACGCGTACGCGAGAGCGAGGCCGAGGACATAGGTAAGGGTGAGGAAGACTGTGCGTGACCGCGGCCGCTGGGTTGGGCCAACGGAGGTTCCACCAACGATCGCAGCGGTTATGGGGATCATCGGATAAATGCACGGCGCAAGACTGGTCAACACGCCGGCGATGAACAGGATGGGAAGCGCCGTGAGCGGACTCGACGAGAGCTGGCTGGAGATGTGCGAAAAATCCACGGTGACCAGGAATGCAAAAGAGAGATGCTATTCCCGAGCATCCCTCTTTGCAATGATTCCCGCCGAGCGAAACCCGTGTGCCGGCTCGAGCCAAGACCACGCGGCGAACTACTTTTTTGTCAGCAGCTCCTCGAAGAGGTCGATCGCTCGTGGATCGTGCGATTGGCCGAGCCAGAACAGAGCTTTCTTTCTTATCTCGGGATCTCGGTTCGTTCGCGCCACCGCAATCAACGCCGGCACGCCTTCCTCGCGCGGCCGCTGCGAGAGAGCGAACACCGCCTGCTCTCGTACTTCGCGATCTACGCTGTTGTCGACAACTATGTCATTGAGCCCTCGCGTCGCGGCATCACCCGCCGCCTGGCCAAGCCAGAACACCGCCGGACCACGCGTACTGCGAGGCACGTCAGGATTGCGGGCAATTTTGATTAGCGCGGGCCAGATCTCGACGCTATCCGCGATCGTCGCGGGAAAAATCGCTTTCTCTCCCATGCTTCCCCGCTCGTTCTGAGCGAGAGACAGCAGGTAGTCGGCTGCCTCCCGCGCCGGGACCATCCCTAGATCGACGACATCCGACCCAGCAGGGCGCCATTGACCCCCGACGTAGAACCTGAGATCGGCGATCTCACCGCCGCGGCGATCGAGTACCAGGCGCGCGGGCCCAGTGTTGCACTCGATGTCGTACTCGACATCGCGCGAGTTATTCCAGTTGTCACTCCACCTCGTGCGTCCTCTTCCCCCCACGTTCGAAATCGAGTTGCCGCTTCCGCAGATTCCCGGTTTAGCCTTGAACGACATGCGGACAGTCCCGTTGTTCACGCGAGCAACCTTACTCGCGATGCTCTGGGCCGGAGCGACACCCGCCCCGACCAGAGCGGCGAAGACGATTGCAGCTGTCTTCGCCACCGAAGTCATCGTTATTGTCTTCATTTGTTGATCAGGTCAATGAGGAACTGCTGCACGCGAGGATCACGCGACTGGCCGAGCCAGAAGATCGCTTTCTTACGAAGCTCGGGCTCTTTCTCGTTCTTGGCGATGTCGAACATCTTATCGATCGCCGCGCGATCGCTTTGACGCTGAGACAGGACGAAGATGATCTGCTCTTTCATCTCGGTGTCGCCCATCCGATCGTACAGCTGTGCCAGCTCTGGAATTGCCACGCCCGACTGCCCGGCCCAGAAGAGAGCCTTCTTGCGCAGCTCGATGTCTTCCTTCGAGTTGACGGCAATGTTCATCAGCCATTGCTCGTTCCCCGCCCCCCGCTGCTGCGAGAGTGAGAAAAGGACCTTCTCCTTCAGATCCTGATTCGTGAGTCTCGAGTAGAGGTTGCGCAGGAACTCGGTGTTATCCGTCGAGCGGCGCTGACCGAGCCAGAAGATTGCCTTCTCGCGCAGGTCGGGTGACTCGCTCTCACGCAGCGCGAACTCCCGCAGGGCTTGCTGCGCCCGCGGCTCGTTCTGCTGCGAGAGCGAAAACAGCGCCTTCTCCTTGATGGTCTCGTCCGCGTTGCCCCGCAGAATCTCCTCGAGCAGGGGCGTGGATCCGGGCACCTGCGACAGCCAGAACACCGCCTGCTCGCGAACCTCCTGATCCGGATCGGTGCGCGCGACGTTCATGAGAATGTTTGCAGTCTCGGCAGTCCGTTTTTGTGAGACCAGGAACACGGCCTTCCGACGGAGGCCTGCCGAGCAAGGATCGCGGCGTTCGAGAACTTTCTTCAGAATTGGCATCGCACGCTCCGCATCCATCTGCAACAGCGCGTTGAGCGCGGCGATCCGATCGTCGTTCTCGTCGTCCTCATCAGGGCAGCTCGTGCCTCTCTGCGCTGGCGGGTCCTTCTGTGCAGTTTTCTCGATGTCTACGGCGCAAGCTTCGTCTCCGCGCTTCGCCAGCTCCCCGCAAACCCGCGTCAGTAAAACGGCGCCGTCATTCTTCCAGATCTTTGGATCGCGCTGCTTCAGCTGATTGAGACGGTCACGAGCAGCGCCCAAATCATCGTCGCCCCCACTTCGATAGAGAGCGAACGCCTCGTAGTAAATCGCCTGCGACGCGTAGGCCGACTGTGGATAGCGCTCAGGAATCCTGTGAAAGAGCTCCGCCGCCCGTTTGTAGTCGCCACGCGACATCGCTTCGCGTGCCAGGCGATATAGGGAGTCGGCTGGATCGGCCTTAGCCCACGGCTCGGGCGGAACCACTCTCGCGTTTTGATCGAACGAGGCGAACTCTCCGCTCAGCGGTGTGTTGGACCCGGCAAAGCCAAGCTGCGCGAAACCCGAGTCATATATGGAATGGCTGACCGGAGCGTTGCCCATTCCGACCGCCGAGGAAAGTATTGCTGCTGCCGTTATTAGTGTTCTCATAGTCATTGAAGGGTCCTCAACTACCACGCTGCGAGCCCGCGGGAATCGCGGTGCGCAGCCTCGTCATTACGTGATCCTGCTTTAGCGTCTTCTCAATCAGATCGCGATCCTGTGACGTGCTTCCGGGCGATAGCTGCACGATCTGCACGAGCACGAGCTCGAGATCTTGCAGCAACGGACGACGCTGTGGATCGTTGGCGACGGGTGAGTCGAGCAGCAGACGCGTGTTGCTGAGGAGTTGGCGCGCCCACGCTCCAAGCTGTGAATCCATCTGCTGATCTGCCGTTGAACGCGCTCTGAACGACGTCAGTAGCGCTTCTGCTTCACTGAGGTGGCTGATCGTCGTGAGCTGGTAGGCCGAGCCGGGTGTCGCGCTCGACGGAGCACCGACGCTGGCCACCCGCGTTTCATTTCTCCCGCTCAGCCCCTCGCGAACTGTCGGCCGTCCTGCGACCGATGAACGGACCGCGGAATTGCTCGACGCGTTAGTCGATCCAG
>DASWDV010000166.1:0-3263 GCA_036395075.1 Gemmatimonadaceae bacterium
GGCGACCCGGGCCGAGCCGCCCACGCGTAAAGTGCACTGTCACGCGTGCCATAGCTGCTCATCGGCACGGCAACCTTGATGCGCGGAAGTATGTAGTGCGCAACGCGCGCGGCGCGGGTGAAGTAATCGATCCAGTACTGAGGCGATCCCTCCCCGAGGATTCGCGTGCCCTCTTCGAGCGGATCGGTGGCGGGTATCAGATAGTCGGGCTTGAGTCGCCGCGCGATGCGATCGATGTCCTTGAGCCGCGCAACCGTGTACGTTTCGCGCGATTGCTTGAATTCTTCTTCTCCCTTCTTCGGGTAGCCGAGGACGACTATGAGGACGGTACTATCGGCGCGCGCCTGCTCGATGGAGCGCGCGAGTGAATCCAGCGCAACGCCACGCGCGGCCTCAGGGTCGATGACGACGCTGATCGCGTCGACAGCCAGTGTGTCCGCGAGGTCGAGATCGTTGCTGATCGCGGTTGGGGGCGGACCACTTCTCAGATCCGGGAAAACCTTCAGGCCGATCCGGAAGTCTCCTTCGGGATGCTCCTGCAGCTGGTCGTTGTCGTGCGAGGCGTAGCTATTGATGCCGGCGAATGCACCGGGTAGCTCGACCACTACGAGCGCGGTGAGCGCGATTGCCGCGCTGGCGAGCGCGACACGCGCGAGACGAGTAAAACCCCATCGCGCGGGAAGTGACGGCGCGAATATGGGCACCTGGATGTAAAGCGGATTCCAGAGAGCAGGAGTGCCGAAGAAAGTTCCGAGCATGCTTGCTTGTGCCGCGTTCAACGCGAGTCCGAAATCCGTCGGCGAATGGCCACGCGCGATGACGAACTTCGTCACGGCCACGGTCGCGATGATCACATTGTAGACGAGCAGCGGGAAACCGAGCAGCGGCGTCACGAGCCGTCGTCCGAGCGCGTAGACTGCCTGGACGACAAACAATAAGGTCGTGAAGGGCCACAACCACGCCACGAGAAAAATCGCGCGGCCGTAAAGGAGCGATTGCGCAGCGAAAGCAACGACGAGCGCTGGAGCGAGCAGGAGGCCCGCGATGCTTGTTATCGCCTGGAAGCGGCGCGGAATGCGCCGCAGCTGCGCGATTCGACCCGCCATCAGTATGTCCCAAGCGATCATCGCGACCGAAAGGGCGAGATAAATTGCCCCGAGCAGCCTCTGCGAGGTCATCGAGCGAAGCTAGACACGCCGTGGGGTGCTGGCAAGCGCTCGTGCACCGTCGCGCACGCTGGCACGCGCTCGGACGCAGTCTTACTTTTTGCTCGCATGAGTCGCCGCGCGCTGTTCAATCTTCCCAATACGATTTCCCTCTCGCGCGTGGTGTTGGCGCTCGCGTTCGTTCTCGTCTCGGAGCGCTGGGATCGGATTGCCCTGATCGCGGTTGCGGGGTTCACCGATTTCATGGATGGCTGGTTCGCCCGTCATGATAAGACCACGAGCACCGCCGGTGCACTGCTCGATCCTCTCGCCGACCGCATCTTCGTCTTCGTCGCGATTTCCACTTACCTCGTTGGGGGCGAGCTGACCACTGGCCAATACTTCGTCTTCCTTACCCGCGACATTGCAACCGCGGTCGGCTTTCTAGTCGCCAAAATTATTCCAACGCTGCGTCCGGCCGTGTTCAGGGCGAGAACGCTTGGCAAAATCGTAACCGTTCTACAGTTGATAACTCTGGCGACGATCGTGATCATGCCCGAGCTCACCGGCCCTCTGATCGCCGCCATTGGAGTCGTCTCCGCGGCATCGATCGTCGATTACACGATCGCACTCTGGCGTGGCCGCGCACTCTCGGGCACCGTCTGACCCGCGATATAAAATTCAATCCGGTCCGCGCGATGACAGTTCGTTTGCGCATTGGAGTGGTAGCGCTCGCATCGACTATCTGGCTACCGATTGCGTCTGTCGGCGCGCAAATGCCCCAACAGCCGCTGCAGCTCGAAGGCAGGTTCGACGCCATCTTCGCGCGCGATGCCGGCGCCGAGGCCGGACTTGGCGTCAGCATTCCCGCCGGCATCTACATCCGCTCTGGGATAGTCGTCGGGGTGGGTGCCGGACGCCACGGCGCTGAGGGTCGGACCGACCTGATTTCGAGGTTCAGTCTCGATCCCTTCCGGCAGTTTCGCTGGGCGCCTTATGGCGGGGGCGGCATATCCGGTCGCTATCATTCGAAGCTGGATGGCGGATCGAAAGCGTACCTGATGGTTTTCCTGGGCGTCGAGGGCCCGCTGCCAATTGGTCGAATGGCGGGGCTGGTGCCGGCTGTAGAAGTTGGTCTGGGTGGCGGAGTCCGGATTGGAGTCGTTTTGCGCCGAGGGATCAACGCGCGGAGATAACTCCTCCCGAAAAGGGAGCTGTCGGCGCCCGATCCGCGGACGAAGAAAAAAGGGGCGCCTTTCGGCGCCCCGCTGTCTACACTGCTTGTCTGACTTTGAGTGGCTGTGCGAACCGCTCTCCCAGCACCCTCAGCTGGTCAATCTCTGACGACGCCAACTCGTGGTAGCGCTCTGCCAGATAATCCATCGTGTTGTCGAACCAATCCTTCTGGTCTTCGGGCGCCGAGCCGACTACGCCGCAGCGCATGATCTGCTGGAACAGCTCGTCCCGAGCCTCCGCAAAGGGAGTTGCCGCGCGGACTGGCTCTTTCCGGAATCTGTTTTTCTGAGTGTTCATCAATTCGGTAGGGAGTGAAAACGTCTATGAAATCGTGCTCTCTAATCTACTCCTCTTAGACACCTTTTCATAGGAAAAAGGTTCATGCCGCCGCGCGTCTCTTGATGAAATCGAGCAGCAATTCCGAGAGATGCTCAGGGTTTTCCTCAGGGACGAGTCGCGCGACTCCGGCCAGCCTCACGAGTCTCGCGTCGGGAATGGCATTGACGAGTCTGTCCGCTAGTTTGGGCTCGACCCAACGGTCCTCGTCCCCCCAAATGATGAGCGTCGGCGACTTGATTTCGCCGTACTCGTCCTCGTCGAGATCCGCCCTGTGAATCGCGCTGGCCAAGGTCAGGAGATGATTGGCGCCATCTTTTCCGACGAAGGGCGCAAGGTAGCGCGCGATGAGTTTCATCGGCATGTGCTCGGGATCCGCAACGCTGCCGTTGAGAACGCCCTCCAGCAGGGGCGCGGCGCCCATCACGCCACGCGTCAGGCTGAACGCGAAACGCGCCGTCCGCCGTTGCATCTGAGTGATGTCACGGGCCGGTAGCTCATCGAAAGCTGGCGTGTTGATCAGGACGAGCTTCTCGACGCGCTCCG
>DASWDV010000167.1:0-2842 GCA_036395075.1 Gemmatimonadaceae bacterium
AGAGTGTATGTCACCGACACCGCCATGCCCTCGGCATCGACGACCGAGTAGTGGGTCGTCTCGCTGCTCTCGAAGCCCTGAGCGACCTGGGCTGGAGTCGAGACAGTAGCCTGCTCCGGCAGAATCGTTCTCCTCAGCTCGGTCGCGTACGACTTGCTGGTGAGGCGCTCGATTGGCGTCTCCACGAAATCAGGATCGCCGACGTACCGCGCCCGATCCACAAATGCGCGTCGCATCGCCTCGGCGACGAGGTGCACATACCGCGGCGAGTTGTGACCGGCTGCGGCGAGATCGTATCCCTCGAGAATGTTGAGCATCTCTACGAGTGCGATGCCACCGGAGCTCGGGGGCGGCATCGACACGATCTCGTAACCGCGATACGTACCGCGGATCGGAGCACGCTCCCTGGCCCGATATTGGGCGAGATCTTCCATCGTGATGAGCCCGCCCCCGCGCCCCATCTCGTCCGTCAGAAGTCGCGCTGTCTCGCCGGTGTAAAAGCCGTCGCGTCCTTGATCGCGGATGCGAGCTAGAGTTTTTCCTAGATCTTCCTGGACGATGCGGTCGCCCGCGGCGTACGGCTGACCGTTCTTGCTATAGGCGGCGATGCTGGCGGGATACTTCTTGAAAGCTTCACCCTCGCGAGCGAGCGATCGCGCAAGGCCCGGTGGTACTATAAAACCATCGGCTGCCAGATGTACCGCAGGATCGACAAGGCGGGCCCACGGCGTCTTTCCGTATTTCTGGTGCGCCAGCACAAAACCAGCGACTGTGCCCGGAACTCCGACCGACTTGTAGCTCTCGTGATGGGTCTGATAGGAGTATTTCTCAGCCGAATCCAGGAACATGTCAGGCGAGGCGCGTTGCGGAGCCGCTTCGCGAAAATCGATTGTCGTGGCGCGACCGTCGGGAAAGCGAATGACCATGAATCCACCGCCGCCGATGTTGCCGGCGACAGGATAGGTGACGGCGAGGGCGAATCCCGTCGCGATCGCGGCATCGACAGCGTTGCCACCAGTGGCGAGGACGTTGCGTCCGGCTTCACTCGCAATCGCGCTCGCGGAAACGACCATCCCGTGTTGAGAAACCGCGTATCGACTCGCCGGGAGCAGCGCGGCGGGGCCGGCAACAGGAACCCGCTGACGCGGTGCGGAGACACAGCTCGCAGCGAGTGCCGCCGAGAGGGCGACACCAGCGATGATTTGTCCGCGACAGGTGGGCACGGACTAATCTCCGACGCCACAGCGAAAACTGCCACAGCCAGTTTTCGCGGCCGACCCGTTATTCCGCATCGCCACACGCAAAGCGAGGACTGATCGAGGATTCACCTGACCATGTAGTCCGAAAGGTTAGCACTCCGGAGCAGTCTGTCCCACCGTGGGTCACTACGAATGGCATCCCACGTTCTGTCCAGCAGAGGATCATAAGCGGTGAAGACAGCAATCTCGTGGTTCTTCACGGCGGCCTCCATTTCGTTGAGCGCGGTAGCACGGTCACCCAATCCGAGGTGGCAGATCGCGCGCGGCACCCATGATGCCGGTTCTTTCTCGGCGCGCGCTTCGATCTGCCGCAGCAACTTCCTGGCGTCATCGGTTCTGCCCGCGACGCCATAGGCGTGACAAAGCCTGCCTTTGGTCAGCAGGGTTTCGGTATCGAGGCGGGCGCTCTCTTCGAGCTCTTCGACCGCTTTCTGCGTTTCACCCATCTGCAGGTGGGTATCCGCGACCAATTCTCGCGTCAGTCCAAGGCCAGGCGCGAGCTCGTCCGAGTTCGAGAACTGTTGTAAAGCATTCTCGTATTGCCCGGCAAGCGTGAATGCGTAGCCAAGTGCGAGCGGGGGAATTGGGGCCAGCGGATCGAGGGCGATCGCGCGTCGAATCTCCACGAAACTCGAGTCAAGTCGTTTGGTATGATAGAGCAGTTCCCCGTACCATTGATGTGCGGTCGGATACTGAGGATCTAGCGAGATCGCCTTCCGATACTCTGCCTCGCCGGCGCGAAAATCCCACGCATGCACGGCAGCCAGGCCAAGCGCCGTATGGGCTTCGGCAAGCGTGCTGTCGAGCGCCAGCGCACGCGCCGCCGCGGACTGCGTGTGTGCCAGCGCGTCTACTGGCGCTGCGTCGGTATACTCCGGAAGAATCGCCAACGTGATTGCCAGCCCGGCGTATGCCCGGGCAAAATGGGGATCCTTTGCGATGCTTTCTTCGAAGTAGGCGAGCGCGCGTCGGAGATTCGCCGCGCCACGACGATTCCAGAAGTAACGTCCGCGCAAAAAAGAATCGTATGCCTCCAGATTCTCGGTGCCATGCGACGTCGACGCCAATTCGGCCGCACTGCTACCCAGCTTGAGTTTCAGCGCGCCCGCGATCGCTCGGGCGATGTCGTCCTGCACCGTGAAGATGTCGCTGGTGCGTCGCTCATAAGTATCCGACCAGATCGCCAGACCGTCACTCACGTTCGTTAGCTGAGCACCCACCCGTAGTCTGTCACCCGATCTTCGCACCGCACCTTCCAGGATCGCCTGCACGTGGAGCTTTCTGCCAATCTCCCCAACGTCCACGTCCTTCTTTCCCTTGAATGCGTACGCTGATGTCCTCGAGGCGACGCGAAGCCCCGGGAGTTTGCTCAGGGCATTCGCCAGCTCGTCGGTCATTCCGTCGCTGAAGTACTCGTCTTTGGCGTCTCCGCCGACGTTCGTCAGGGGAAGAACGGCTACCGAATGGAGTTGCATGGCTGGCTCCGCGGCGCCCGATCCGCGGTTTCGAACGGCGACGGCGTACATCACCGCCGCGCCGATGACGACGACGGCCGCCACTGTCGCCACAATCTTCATCCCACG